>CAZWLF010000031.1:1256-8493 GCA_964634805.1 uncultured Gammaproteobacteria bacterium | reverse complement strand
GGCATCGGGAGGACTCCCGCAGCTAATAAATTAGAGGTCGAAGGAACCGCTTCTAAAACCACCGCCGGAGACTGGCTGGCAAACTCTGATATTCGCATCAAAACAGATATCCAAACAGTAGATAATGCTCTGGAAACAGTCATGAAGCTTAGGCCAGTTACGTTTCGGTTTACCCAAGAATATTTGCAAAAACATCCCTCAATAGAAGATAATTATTACTATAATTTTGTTGCCCAGGAATACCAAACTGTTTTCCCTGATTCTGTTCAAGGAAGCGGCGAGTATTTAGATAGTGGCGAGGAAATTCTTCAGCTTGATGCTTATAATGCAAAAATTCTGGCAATAAGAGCCATCCAGGAACAGCAAGGACAAATCGCTTCCCTTTCCGCTCAATTGGCCAAAATAAACTTGACCGATGCTGGTGATTTGATTGTTGAAGGCAATGTTGGCATTGGGACAACGGGACCAAGTCAGAAATTAGATGTGGTTGGGAATATTAATGTTACAGGGACAGGAATATTTCAAGACACTAAATTATCAGGAAAACTTTTGGATGTAGGAAGCCATCCGGGAATTAATGGTCAAATCCTAACTTCCACCGGCACCGGAGTCTCTTGGGGATCTGCCTCTTCCCTCTCTGTTGGAAACGCTGATACTACTGATTACTACCATATCAGTGGAAGTGCTAATTATCTTTCTAAGTTTAATTCAGAGAATACCTCTCTGATTAACTCCCAACTCCTTGATGATGGTACTAATGTCGGTATTGGCACCTCAACTTTAGGGACTGCCAAATTCTCGGTCATGGGAGGGAATGTGGGGATTGGGACAACTTCACCTGCTGGATTATTCCACATTGGTATCGGAGCAACACCCGCTTTCGTCGTCACTTCGGCGGGCAACGTCGGTATTGGCACCACCAACCCGGGAGCGAAATTCGAAATCGCCGGCGCTTCATCCACCATTGGCAATAACTCCGGCAACATCACCATCGGCGCCACCGCCAATTTGATCTTACAGCCGACTGCCGGCAATGTCGGTATCGGCACCACCAATCCGGCCAGGAAATTAGAAGTCAACGACAAGATCATCCGTATTGGTGTTACCAACAGCACCGGCGATCCGGGAATTTTAACCGGCATCGGCGACTTTGTTATCGGCAGTCGGGGTCTGGGCACCGGCTACACTGCCGCCACTGACGGCAGGATCTGGATCAGAGCCAATACCACCACCGGCAGAACTTTCCGGTTCAACTCTGATGGCGCCTACGCCGACTATTCTGAGTTTTTCTACAAGGGCAATCTCTCTGTTGAAGTTGGCGACCTGATGGTGGTTGATGAAGAAAACCAAAGCCCGATCAAAGATACCGGCAGGACTGCCAAAAGCAGTCAGCCCTACCAAACCAGTATCCTTGGAGTAGTTACCGATCAAAGGGGCACCAGTTACAACGACACCGAAAACTTCGACCGGGTAGATGATCCTAATTTTGCTAATGTTGGTATGTTGGGCCATGTTTATCTTAAAGTCTGCGCTGAAAACGGACCAATCAAAAAAGGAGACTTTTTAACCAGTTCTTCTGTCTCGGGAGTGGCCATGAAAGCGACTCAACCCGGAGCGGTGGTCGGTCAAGCTTTGTTTGATTACAATGATCCTGATCCCCAAAAAGTAGAAAAAATCATGGTCCTGGTCAGAGTTGAGTGGCGCGACAATACCAGCTTCCTGACCAATACTGTTTCCTGGTTGGTCGAAAAAACCAATGCCGTTTCGGAAAAACTAACTACCGTCTTGGCCGACGTGGTTGAACTGACAGCGGATAAGATCACCGGCAAACAGATAACCGCTGAAGGCAGAATCATCTCGCCGGTTTTGGAAACAGAAGAATTAGTAATCGGTAATCAAGAACTGGCAGTCAGAAACCAAGAAGGAGAAAAAATCATGGCAGTATTCGACAATGGCGACAGCTCTTTTTCCGGCAACGTCGCTATCGGCAGTAATTTAGTTATTGACGGAGATTTAATCGCCAATGATATTGAGGCGAATAATATTGAGGCGGAAGAAATAACTTCAAACTTAGTCAAAACCGAAGGCTTAACCGCTTCAGATGTCCAAACCGAAACTATTGAAGCCCAAACCGCCACTTTCTCCGCTATTTACACTGACGAGATTGTCACCAAAAAAGGCTCGTTCGGCGAGCTGATCGCCGATAAGATTTCCGCCGTCCGGGCCGAATTGGAAGAATTGATTGCCAAAAATATTGCCAGCTATGATTCCGGCGTTGATCAGGCAGAATCAATGGCGATTGACAGTATCAGCACCGGCAGTTCGCTATCAGGGCAAGCGGAAGAATGGGAAACCGATCCCAGCGACCAACTTTTAATTTCCGACTTACAGAATGGCGATCAGGAACAACTGACCTTAACCGACGATCTGGTTTTAGCGTCTGATTTAATTGTCCAGGGAAAAGCGACCATTGAAGAGGCGTTTATCAATAAACACCTTTTAGTGGGCAACATCGCCATTACCGAAAATACTATTTCCACTTTGGCCGATACTCTCTTTATTCAGCCGTCCGGAACAGGGAAAATTGATTTATTAGCCGGAGTGATGATTATCGAGGATAACGGCAGTGTTGCCATCAACGGCAATTTAACCGTCAACGGCAAAATCTTGGCGAAAGAATATCAAGGACAGGAAGGGAACTTCTCGGTCAATTTAGCCAGTCCTCTTTCCACAGCCAAGGACTCCCCGGAGGCGGGCTCCGACTCCTCCGGGGTGGCCGGAAACGAAAAAGCCGCAAGCGCCTTTGGCAAAATGATGGTTAAGGGTTTCGACGGAAAAACGGTCGCTTCGATCAATGCCTCCGGTTCGGCTCAATTCGCCGGCGACTTAACCGCTTCGGGAAGCGCCACTTTTGCCAAAGTGAACATTGCCACCGAGTCGGCCCGGCCGGTTATTGCCGGTTCCAACTTTGGCGAAATGGCCACCGACTCTGCTAAAATAAGAAGTAACGCCGCCGCCGGAGAAGGAACTATCCCGGCCGGAAAAACCGAAGCGGTCATTTATACTCAAAAGTTAACCCCGGGTTCATTGGTTTATATCACGCCTGCTTCGGACACAGAAAACAAAGTTTTGTTTGTTAAAGAAAAAGTAATCGTTCCGTCATCCGGCGACTCCCCGGAGGTGGGCCCTGACTCCTCCGGGGTGGCGGCCTTATCTGATTCCAAACACTTTACTGTCGCCATCAAAGGAGCTTTGACCCAGGAGATCAAATTTAATTGGTGGATTATCAATTAGTGGCAACAAATAAACGGTAACTGATAATGATCTAACCAGAATCCAAAAGAGCCAGAATTGGAATTAGGGACAATTATTGTTCGAGCTTGTCGAGAACCGTTTTTAACAAATTCTTCTCGACGCGGCTCGAAGAATAAAAGGCTTTAACCTATTTTTTTAATCCCTAATTGCCAATTTTTAGCGACCAAATAAACAAGACACTAAAATGAAACAAAACTATTTTCATCTTTTTAAAAAACACTATTCTAAATTTTTAATTTTAATCTATTTAGGCCTGAACTTTTTTTTGCTCAGCAGAATTTCTGATAAATTATCAAGTTACGCCATAGAGAACCGGACAGAAGGAGAAATCATCCCCAGCCAGGGAACCGATTTCCTTTATCAAGCCGAGGCCGGGTCGGGAACAATCCTTTTCGGCGACAAAAAGGAGCCGGAAAAGAGCTTAGTCCGCCTCCAAAAAGACGACACTTTTATTGAGATGGTCTTTACCGATCAAGAGCAAAGACAGGGAACTAACTTCTTTTTATCATTGATCCGCAGCCTTTCTTCATTCTTTGGAAAGGAAAACCCGGCAAAAACTTCCGGGTCGAGGCCGGAGTTGATCAATCAAGCGGAGATCAATAAGATTAGCCAGATTGAGGTCGCCAAAAACACCGATCTTAGCTATCAAGTCCAAGACAAGAGCCTTAAAGAAGAAATTGTCATTCACCAACCAACTGAAATTCGGGATTACCAGTTTGAAATCCTGCTGGGGGGGTTGTTTCCTAAAAAAAATCCTGATAACGGACTCTGGTATTTTTACCGGGCCGATAACAACCGGCCAATGTTCTTTATTCCCCAGTCTTTTATGACTGACAGCAATTCTGAAAGGTCGGAAGAAATCCAGATAGAAATTATAAAAAAACGGAAAGGTTATCTTTTAAAGATGGAGCCGGATTACCAATGGCTTCATGATCCTAAAAGAGCCTACCCGGTAATCATTGATCCCACCTTATCTTTCGTCGTTGACTCAGGTCAGGTTCGTTACTACATTGCGCCGATAGTGCAAATAATAAAAGGGCCGAGGCGGTCATGGGCCAGCAAAGTGTCGGAACATACTCCTCCCGGGGTTAGCACTGCCTCAATAATGTCAAACCCTTATAAAACATGGGCTCTTACCTGGGTTGAAGCAGAAGACAGCGTTCATCAGATTATCCAGGAAGACGCTGAAATTAAACTAATACCCTTTTTTAACAGTAATGGCGATTATTTAGACCTTAATGCTTCTGTTTCGCAACTGACAACAGAAAATAGAAATAAAATAAATGCTTGGCTGAATGCAAAAGCCGTTCCTGCTGATTGGATTGCAGATTCTCATAGCATTGGAGATATAACCGGATATATCATCAGAGTTCTTCAGGTTGTCCAAATGCTGGAAGATGATTATCCGGAATTGGATTTGCAAACAGCTGTCAGCGATATTGAAATAGCAAAGTATCGAAGGATTAGAAGCTGGATGCAAAGCAACGATATTGATATTAGCGGTTTTAATTCCTCCTCTACCGTTGGCCAGATTATTGAAAGGATAATAGCTCAATATAAATGGGAGTCGTTGCCTGTGTTAGGAAGAGGGAACAGCATCACTGAAAACGGGTCAATAAGCGATAATTTTGACCGCGCTGATAGCACTGATCTTGGCGCTAACTGGAGCGAAGACGCAGAAGATTGGAGTATTTCAACTAATAGATTGGTTTATATGCCTTATCTCAGAAATGTTATAGCTAAAGCTCGTTGGGTAGGGACAGCGCTTGGTTCCAGCGATAATTATGTTCAGGCCACTGCCAATGTTGATGCAGATGAGGTTTGGAATGCGCCTAGTGTTGGGGTTCGGTTAGCGCAAGGGACTGGCACTGCCAATAATGATGGTTATGGGATTTTCCCGATTTATGAGGATTTTTTTAATCTTGTGCGTGTTGACGACGGCGGGGATACCACAATAGCTACTTGGGGAACGCCCGCAGCTCAATCTTATGTGGTCAGAATAGAAGCAGAGGGCTCCACCATTCGGATGAAGATAGATGGAGTTGAACGGGCTTCAGTCACTGACGCCACCTATAGCTCGGGCGGAGTTGGTTGTTTCTATGGAGCCTGGAGCGCCGCAGATGCCGATGATTATATAGACAACTGGGAGGCAGATGATTTAGCGACTCCCACCCCTACCCCGACTCCTACCCCGACCAACACCCCCGCCCCCGGACCGTTCAACTTCGAGGGGGTAAAAATGGAGGGAATAAAAATTGATTAAAAACTGATAAGAAGTTAAAAACATGAAGAAAACGAAAGCTGGTTACGAGTATCTTTTAGCTTACAAAATAACTGTACCTATTTACGACTACAGCGTGGAGTTTGCCAATCGTTTTATAGACAAATATTCCCGAACCCATGACCAGATGGTGCAAGCGGCACGATCCGGCATGCAAAATATTTCCGAAGGCAATAAACAGCAAGGCATGAAAGGATATATTAAGCTTTGCGGTGTGGCCCGAGGATCGCTGGAAGAACTTCTAAAAGACTACCAGGCATACGCCCGACAGCACCAAATATCGATTTGGACTAAAGAGAAATCGATTAGGGAGATAAAGGAAATAAGGGAAATATGGCAGCAGATAAAGAAATATCCAACCCTACCCGATCACCCCGATCTCCCCAATCTTCCCGATGATCCTGAAGTTGTTATTAACCTGATGATTACTTTGACAAACCAAGCTAATTATTTGATAGACAAACTAATAATTTCTTTAAAAGAAAAGCACATGCGTCAGGGAGGTTTAACCGAAGAGCTTTACCGGAAAAGGGTTGAGTATAGAGATAGTGAAAATAGGGGGAAAGCCAAGAATAAGGGAGATATAGAAAGATAGGGAAGATAAAAGACAAAAAAACATGAAAAAAATAAAAACCGTTCTTGACCGGCTGGAAAATTTAAAACTGATCAACCTGCTGACCGTCTTTGCTTTGCTTTCGGTGGCAGTTAGCCTAATCTTTTTACTTAAAAAACCGGTTAAAGAGATTTCCGCCGCCTGGGCTCTGCCCCGTCGGGGCAACGCCCCGGAGGGTTTAACCAATCCTGGTATTTATCTATTTGCAGGGACATTCTTTGTCTATCTTTTAAAAAGCGGAAAGGATAAGAAATATTACATTGGCCAAACTGACAATATATCAAAAAGGGTACAACAGCATAACGCCGGACAAGTCACGTCAACAAGATCTCGACGGCCATTTGAACTTGTTGGTTTTGAGATACACGAAACACGCGAGAAAGCTCGCTGGAAAGAATATAAATTAAAGCGTCATCCGAGGGAGAAAAGAGGGTTTATCGCAAAACTGACAAGTAACAAAATCAAATGATTAAAAAAGTGAGAAATTTTCTAAACCTGTTGCAGAACCTAAAGCTGATCAACCTTTTGGTCGTCCTCTTTTTACTTTTGGCCGCAACCGGTGTGGCTTTCTTCCTAAAAAGAACCCCAAACATTGCCGAAGCCGCCTGGTTTGACGACAACTGGTTGTACCGAAAGGCGGTCCCGGTTACCAATAACACCTCTGCCGAGACCGACGTCTATGTTTCCGTCACCATTGACACTTCTACCTCAGGCAAATTCCAAGCCGACTGCGGCGATTTGAGATTTACCAAAATGAACGGCCAAATATTGCCTTATTATCTTGTTTCCGGCTGCGGCACTGCTTCAACGGTGATCCACATCAATTTTGACACCTTAGCCGCCGGGCTTCAGACCGTTTACTATTATTACGGCAACCCGTCAGTTGAAAACGGTTTTTCTTCCACCGACTTTACCACTCAAGCGTCAAATTACTCTATCGGTTCAACCGGCTCCGAAGAACAATCCCCCGGACCGGTGGCTTATTGGAAGTTTGACGAGGGCGTCGGCTCAACCGCCTACGATTCAAC
>CAZWLF010000031.1:0-1156 GCA_964634805.1 uncultured Gammaproteobacteria bacterium | reverse complement strand
GTGTCCGCGCTCCTCGGAGGCGGCGGAGACTCCTCCGAGGCGGGCGGGTTTTCCCAAGGGCTGGTGGGATATTGGAAAATGGATGAAGCTTCCTGGAACGGAACTGCTAACGAAGTGATCGACTCCTCTGGCAACGGCAACCATGGGCAAGGGATTGGAGCCACCTCTCCTCCAACGACAGCGGCAGGAAAGTTTGGCAGCGGAGGAGATTTTGATGGAACGGAAGACTATGTTGCTATTACTAACAAAACTGGATTTAGCGGGACTGCTGGCACCCTGTCATTATGGGTTAAAATGCGAAGTTCAACACAGCTTCTTGGTTATAGGACTGGTACGAGCAACCAAATAAGAATAGATGCTCTCGGTGGTACTTCTAATGTAATTATTTACGATTCAGCGACACAACTTAAACTAATCGCATTCGGAAATATAAACTTAAATCAGTGGACTCTTCTCACGCTTACTTGGGATAATGGAAATCTTAAAACATATTTAAATGGGAAAGACACAGGAAATACTGCTTCAGGATCTGGGACCGGAATATGGGATTTTACTCTGGCCGACGCATTCAAGATAGGGCGAGGACATATCCAAAATTTCGATGGCCAACTCGACGACGTTCGTATCCACAACCGCGCCCTCTCCCCGGCCGAAGTCAGACAGCTTTACAACTGGGCGCCGGGACCGGTGGGCTATTGGGATTTTAATGAAGGCGTGGGCAGTTCTGCTTATGATACCAGCGGAAATTCAAATAATGGGGTTTGGAGCGGCACCGGAACCCATTGGACCACAGGCAAATTCGGAAAGGCAGGAAGTTTTAATGGAAGTGATGATTATGTAAGTGTTGGGGATAATGCTACTCTTGATATTACTGGGAATATTACCATAAATGCCTGGGTAAAACTAAATACAGTTAGTGTAGATTATCAATCAATCGCTGTTAAAAGAGACGTGACAGCAACAGAAGTAAATTATGGCTTAAGGACAGGACATAGTAGCACTAACGGAAGAGATGAGGCTCAATTTTACTTCTATGCAAATAGTAGTTGGCAAGCATATGAAACCACCAATGCAAATCTTCAAACTAACACTTGGTACCATATTACTGCAACTTTTGATGGTTCCAGTGTCAAAATCTATAAAAATGGAGTCTTAA
>CAZWLF010000030.1:0-8589 GCA_964634805.1 uncultured Gammaproteobacteria bacterium | reverse complement strand
TAAAAGGGACGATCGGACCAGTTAGTGTTATTGAAAATACATACTTATCTGCTCTGCCCGTTTCGAATTGATCCAGCGAGGCGAGCCGGCAAGTTTGACAATTCAGCCACCCAGCCTGGCACGAGTGTAAAAGTGAGAAACTCGAGGGTAAAATAAACTATGGCAATAGAACCGTTATTGGAACGAGTTTTCCCCGGAAGAAAAGAGAGGAGGCTGAAGAGTGAGGAAGAAGAAGCGAGAAGGTTATGGCATGAAAGGGATATTGCCGAAAAGGCCAAAAAAGAGGAATATGATCGCGACCACCCCCCGGGAATAATAAAAATGATTAACAACAACTCCCCGGGGGTTCCTTTGACAGCAGTTGAGTCGGAGGGCGTTTTAAAAATTGGAGGCTTGGAGCGAATAGAATTAATGGCAAGGGATTTAATTGAATCGGCGCGGCAATTGTGTAGGCAATATGATAATGGTAAAGCAACCTTGAACCCTATGATTGAAGAGAAAGAAAGTGGTAAGGGTAGTTTAGTTTTCAGTGTGGACAAAGTTATTAGACAAGCGGTAATTAATGGCATAGAGAAAAGGTGGATTTACGTTCCTATATCTTTTATAAGAGTCGAAGGAAACGGGGTTCTTCATTCGGGGAAACCTCTTGTCCTCGACGTCGGTGGTAAACTCTTTTTTGATAAAACCGGCAGTAAGCCTAAGGTGATTGACTTTACTCCGGCAGTTTTTGCTCCGGATTCGGGATCAGAAACTGAGGATGAGACATATTACAAGAACTTCTTTGAAACACACTATCATCCGCCCGGAAGTCCTTTCCCAGTTTATTGTCCTGATTTTTTAACAATGTTTTTCTCTTGGCAAAACTTTGCCAAAAGAAGATACGCGCCGGAAGTGGCCGGTTGGATTAAAAAACACAGACAAGATTGGTCTTATTGGGAAAAAGAAACTGTTCTTCCGGTAAGTGGATAAATCTTCATAATCCAGGATCGTCAGGTCTAACGATCCTGGATTATGATAACGTTTTGTATCTTCTTAGTACCTAAAAATAGAAATAGAGAAACTTTTTGTGCTATAGTTATCAGTAATGACTAATCAAGATTTAGCTAAGTTTTTGGATCATGCCAATCACAACGCTGAATCAACCGGGGTTGAGATTGAAAAGCTTTGCCGCGAGGTTTTGGAATACGGTTTTAACGCCGCTTTTGTCAATTCCTGCTGGGTGGAATTTGCCAAAAGCATTTTGAGGGAAAATGGCAAAGTCGGGACCGTGGTCTCTTTCCCTTTGGGTCAGGATTCAACCGAAGCAAAAATCAATTCTTGTTTGGCTTTAATCGGCGACGGCGCTGATGAGCTGGACGTTTCCGCCAACGTCGGCTGGTTGAAATCGGGGATGGATGAGAAATATTTTACCGAACTTCAGGACATTGTCCGGGCAGTCAGAAATAGAAAAGAGGAAACGATAGTTAAATTTATTATCGAGGCTTATTTTCTCGATGCTAAGGAGATTAAACGGGCTTCTAAAATGGTGATGGATTCCGGAGCCGATTTTGTTAAAACCACTTCCGGTTTTGGCCCCAGAGACGCCAAAATAGAATATGTAAAACTGATTAAAGAGGTGGTTGGGGACAAAGTGAAAATAAAAGCGGCCGGAGGGATTGCTACTGCTGAGCAGGTAAGAGAATATTTGACGGTTGGCGCTTGCCGGATCGGCACTTCAAAAGCGGTTGAAATAGTCAGATAGACAAGTTTGGGGCTTGTTTTGATGTAAAATAGAGGAACACCAGGAAGGAAGATCCTGAATCTAGTTCAGGATGACTTTAGGTTAGGGGGATGACCTAGTCGAATAAGTAGGGTGATAAGTTGGTTTTGGGCGGTAAGTTAGTTGGGAGGATGGGTAAATCGATTTTTTTGTCACTAAAGACTATACTTGATATCCCAGCCTTTAGACTGGGGGGAAGTAGAATCCGTGTCATTTATGACACAGTACTTGACAAGATACTGCGGACTTTAGTCTGCGGAGTGTCATTCCGAACTTGATTCGGAATCTGGGGACGTGAACAAGAAGGGCTATGTATACATTATAGGTAATAATCGGCCAACGGTTTATATTGGAGTAACTTCTGATCTTCGAAAAAGAATTTGGCAACATAAAGAAGATCTTGTCAAAGGGTTTAGCTCGAAATATAAGCTTCACAAACTACTTTATTACGAAGTATTTGAAAATATTGAATTAGCAATCAGGAGAGAAAAACAGCTTAAGAACTGGCGTCGCGGTTGGAAGATAGATTTAATTAGGTCTATAAATCCGGAGTTTATAGATCTCTACCTAAATATTGAATGACGGTAAAAGAAAGGATCATGAATCTAGTTCAAGATGACTCTGGACCTGCGATTAGATAACCTTAGTTTTGGGATGGCATGGTTTTGTTTTTTGGAGTGAATGGTTTTTGATTTGGACTGAGTGGTTTTGAATATACAGTGCTTGCCGGATCGGCACTTCAAAAGCGGTTGAAATAGTCAGTGGTTAAGGGAAAAACCTTGTTCTTGGTGAGAGATAAACTTCTCCTTCCTCTAACGCCCTTATGGTCCGCCCGTAGCCTCGAGATAATCGTTTCGTTTCGCGGGGAGAGCAAATGGTTTGACAAGTTGCCTCGTCTAAAGATGCGGCGGCGACAGCAAGCATGGCTGATGTGGCGACACTGACTGTTACTCTTCCGAAAGTAACCCCTTCCTTCAGAGCGATAAAAGCGCTTGCGCCGAAAATTATTGTTAAGGCCTCGTAGGCGGAGGCGTAGATTCTGGTATTAGCTATTTTTTTGTGTCTTTCTTTGATCTCCGCTTTAACTTGGTCAAGAATTTTTCTTCGGCATTCTGGATCTGTGGCGGTGGTAGCAGAAGCCAATTGCTCTAAGAGTTTCCCCGGCCTTCTTTCTATCGGGGCGCTATTTCTGGCAGGAAGGATAACAATGCCCTCTTTTTCTGCTTGCCCTTCGGGATCAGGACAAAAGACTGGTCTTGCTCTTCGATCTAATCTGACGCCCGCTCTTGAACCGGGTACTGTTAAAATGGTTACCCTTCTTACACGGGTTCCTTCTGTCGGTGAGTAGGCGATTGTGGAAACGGGTGCCTCGCCAAGGTTTCGATAGAAATCCTCCGTTTGTTTTGGTAGTAATGCCAAGCCCCTTTCCGCTTCGGATATAATTGCCGGCGCCATTGCTGCAGCTAAAGCTTCTTCTCTGGTTAATCCTGTCGGTTTCGGCAAAGGGTGACGTCGGCTTTCCCGGGCGGATCTGAAAATATCTTTAAGCATCGGTGTGCTGTATTATAATACAAACAATGGTTTTTTTGGCATCGACTAAAGAAGGGTTTCATCTGAAGGAGCAGGTAAAGTTCTGGTGTTTGCAGTGGCAGCTGCAGGTTGAGGACTTAGGCTGCGCTTCCGCCGACGGGGAAGTCGGCGCCGTTAGTTTAGCGGAAAAATTGGCGGAAAAAGTTTCCGGCCACTACGACGATTCGGTGGGAATTATTGTTTCCGGCATTGGCATTGATGTTGATATTGTCTGCAACCGGTCGGAAAAAATCCGTTCCGGCTTGGTCTTAATTCCGGACCAGGTTAAAAAAGCGAGAGAAAATTTGGACATTAATGTTTTGGTTTTGGCTTCGGATTATACCTCTTTTAAACGAGCTAAAAAAATCGTTACCGAGTTTTTTAAGGGGGAGTTTCGCGGATAAGAATCTGGCAAAGTGACAACGATTAGGGGACTTGCTGTCGGCAGGCAGGTCCTTCGCTCCACTCAGAATGACGGTAGGAGAGCCTAAGGTAACCTGTGTCATCCTGATCTCCCTCAGGGAGATGATGACGATCCCCCTTGAGAGAGCAAGGCGCGAAGGATTAGGGGATTCTTCGCTACGCTCAGAATGACGAGTTAAAGAGTGCTTACCACTGAGGGGCTCGAAGAATAAACTGCCCGCAGGCTGAACCAGCGTTGGGGTTGTTGTTTCTTAGACTAAATTCGCCTGATTTTTCCAATCCTGTCTATTATCGCCTTTGTTCCCAAATAGGCCGCTTCAACCCCGGTTACGCCCAAGAATTCTCCTAATCTTTCCGATAAAATATAAGGGCTGTCCGATGAATAATAAACCATGCCTAAATCAAATGGCGGCTGGTGGAGATCAACTACGGTTTTTTGGGGCAAAGATTTCGGGTAAGTGGCCTGAGTGATCGCTCCCAAATAAGGGCCGGCTTCCATTTCGATAATGTTAAACTCTTTTTCGGAATAGGTGTCAAAAAGGTCTTTGTTCTCCAGGATCGTTCCTAAAACAGAAACCAGCTTTTGGTTGTCCAAAATGGAACCGCTTGAAAATTTATGGGGGAAATTATTATTAAAACAATTCTGGATCATGTAGGTGTTTTGGGTATGTTCGTCAAAAACTATTTTCGGGATCAAAATATCTCCCACTTTGGTGTTCAGCGCCGCCGCTTTACCCAAGACATAAACTCCTTTGATGTTTTGAACGTTTTCCAAGATCTCTTCCAATAAATGGAAGGCGGTAAAGCCCAAAGGATATTCGATATTTAAAACAGCCATGTCTTTTAGTTTTTCGCTGATTAGTTTTCCGGGGATAATTTGAGTTTCCAAACTGGTCTCGTCCTGGGGTTTGATTCTTTTAATTCCCAACCTCTTTTCGCGGTTAAGTTTTTTTTGCCAAAGTTCCGGACTGGTCTTAAAGGCGAATTGAGAAATGAAATATATTAAGAAAGGGTTTTTGCCCTGCCCCTTTTTTCTGACCCTTTCAAGAACTTGCGGGTATTTTCCTTCCACGATTTTAATGATTTCTTTCTGGTGATCCAAACAAAAATGATCGAGCAGATTGATTAAACTGTGGTTGTTGGAAGAAACAAAAACCAGCGGTCGGTTGACCAGATCAAACTCCGGTTTTGATTTTTTAGCTACTGTTTGCCACCATTTCTGGGCGGTTTTGGAAAAGTTTACCCAAGTGCCGGCAAGCAGTCTTATCTTTAGGTTGGATTCACGTTTCGGCACTTTAAGATGTTTCTCAATTTTAAATTTTTGCTCTTCGGAAAGACCGCCTATCCGGCTGATTTTAACGATTTTATTTATTTCTACCTGTAAAGCGATTGCCAAATTGACGATGTCATCAATATCGGTGATCGAGGCGGCGAAACAGGCCATGGTTTTGGTTTTTGGGTCAAAAAAGATGTGCCTTTTCCTGTGGGAAGCGGAGACTCTTTGCCATTTTTTTAGGTTGTAGCCGGATTCTAAAAAGACCTCTTCCACTTGGCCAATGACGATTGTTTTGGTTTCTAAAATTTGTTTGGAGAGGCGGTTGAGGGCGTAAAAAAGGGCTTCAAAATCAATCTCGTATTCCGAGTTTGCTTTAGGGTGGAGCAGGGGATCCATTTTTAAATAAGTGGGAACCAGGGTCGAAAGAGCGATTTCTTTTGAGCTTCTTAGCGCGGATCGGTATGTCCGAAGATGGATCTCAATGGCATCTTTGTCGGCCTTGGTCATCACCAATGATACCAGAAAAAAGGCTTATTGATTGGCAGAGTTTATTTTGGTCGGGGAGGTGGTCTGAGAAGTGGACTCGTAGACTTCTTTCCTTGGGGCGGCGTCAATACTAACCCCTCGGTTAGCCCATCAGGCCATAAGCGGGTGGGGGCTATCCCATCAGGCCAGGAGCGGGTTGGGGGAAGCTTTGGTGATCTTCCACCTGAGTTGGAAGAGGTCTCTACTCCTTTTTTTGCCATTCCTATAATGAATTATATCTCTGAAGGTTTTAATAGTCAATCTTGGTTCTCGACAAGGCTCGAAGAGTGAGTTTTATTCTTCGAGCGAAGCGCAGCGGAGTCGAGAAGGATTTATCCAAAGATGGTTCTCGACAGGCTCGAACAGTAAAAAGTTCTCGATCGAGTTTGACTCGGTTTTAGACCTGTCCGCCGGCAAGTTTAATGACACAGTAGTTATGGCAACCTATCATAAATTTTAAATGACCAATGATTAAATGGATAAATGATTAAATAAAGGGTGGTGCTCCTACCAGGAATTGAACCTGGAACTGCCCCTTAGGGGGGGGCTGTTATATCCGTTTAACTACAGGAGCCTGAGTTTATTTTACCATCTATTATTAAACATTTAAAATTTTCTGAAGGTTGGGGTATAATTCAAAGATGGAAAGATTTTCGGACAGAATCGGAGCGATTCAAAGGGTAGTTAAAAGAGCCGTTGGCCCAAAGCGGGTGGTGATTGCAGATTCTGGGGTAGGGAAAATAGAGGCCAGGATTTTTGGTCCATTCGGCCTTCCAACGATGAGCTATTCCGGTACTCAAAGAAATAAGACAGCAATCTATTTCTGGGCAGCTAAGAGAGCTAGAGATCTAGGAGGTATTTCCTTAGTTGTTAGAAGAAAGTAGTCAGTGTTTTTACATGCATGGTAAAAACTTCTTTCTCCAAACTTTTGGTTGCCGTTTAAACCAGGCTGAGAGCGCCGAGGCGGAGCGATTGCTTTTTGATAATGGTTGGCAAAAAGTTGTCGCCGCGGATCAAGCAGACCTGATTCTTCTGAACACTTGCGCGGTTACCCGAAAGGCGGAAAAAGAGGTTAGACAAACAACCCGCCGATTAAGGAAAATTAATTCCAAAGCAAAAATTGTTCTTGCCGGTTGCTGGGTGGATAAAATAAAAAAATTTGGAGGGCTAATTCCGAGGGGGATTGATCAGATGGTGGAGAACAAGGGTAAATGGGGAGAATTAATTCGAAATTTAAAAGTCAAAAGTCAAAAAAACACCCCGGGGGTGTCTCTTCTTACACCCCCGGGGTGGAAAAAGAACCCCAGAGTTTTGATTAGAGTCCAAACCGGCTGTGACAATAACTGCGCTTATTGTTTGCCGAGACTGATCAGGGGCAAGCCGAAGAGTGTTTCAGTAAAAGATATTATCGCTCGAATAAATAAAGCGGTTAGAACAGGGGCTTTGGAAGTAGTTTTAACCGGTCAGAATATTTCTCAATATTATGACCATGGCAAGAATTGGATAGATTCGACAGAAGAGGTCTTAAAAAAGACGAAAATCAAACTTCTGCGGTTTGGTTCGATCAATCCTTGCTTAGTTGAGCCATCGGTAGTTGAAAACAAAAACCGTCAGCCTTCTATTTTTGCCAATGCGGAAAGATTAATTGTTCTCTATCAAGGATTGGGCAAGGGTAGGTTAAGCCGCCACCTTCATCTTAGCTCCCAATCCGGCAGTGGCAGGATTTTAAAACTGATGAACCGGAATCACCAGCCTGAAAATTTTTTAGAGCTGGTTAGACTTTTTCGAAGCGGAATAAGGGGAATTAATATCACCACCGATATTATTGTCGGTTTCCCTGGTGAAACAGAAAACGACTTTTTAGAAACAATTGATTTTGCCAAAAAGGCCAGGTTCGGCAAGATTCATATTTTCAGGTTCTCGGCCAGGGCCGGTACCCTGGCGGCGAAAATGGCTAAGGAGTGGGGATTGGTTGACGAAGCAGAAAAGATAAAAAGAGCTAAAAGATTGGCAAAAATAGAAAGAGAGCTCCGGATTAAATTTTGGCGGAGCCAGATAGGCAGGTCAGCGCCGGCAATTATCTTGCCGGGCGGTAAAGGTTTATCCGATAATTATCTTCCCCTGACCTTGACTAATCTCAAAAAAGAAAAATTGCCCAAAATAATGCCAATAAGATTTATCGGTATCAAAGGAAATTCCATTCTCGCCTGCAAACTATAATGGCCGTTCGGCGATAATAATTGACTTAACTATGGGGTTACGGATTTTTGCTGATCGAACAATTGAAACCTTCGTCATATACTAAAAATAGTTAGTATTTAATGGTTTCTATATGGCCAAATTTGAATTAAGAGAAAAAGCCTTGAAGCTTAGACTTGAAAAAAAGCTAAGCTATGGTCGAATAAAGCGGATAGTAAACGTTAGCAAAGGAACGCTAAGTCGCTGGCTCAAAGACTACCCCCTTAGCAAAAAAAGAATTTCAGAGTTGAGAGATAAGAATATAAGGAGGATCGAAAGATTTAGAAAAACCATGGATCAAAAAAAAAGGACGAGACTATCACTGGTTCTGAAGCAGGAGAAGGAAAGATGCCTGCCTTTGTCAAAAAGTGATTTTTACCTTGCGGGATTATTTCTATATTGGGGGGAAGGGAGAAAAGCCGACTCTTGGACTGTGAGCTTGAACAATAGTGATCCAAAGATGATTAAATTTTTTTATCTTTGGCTGACAAAATCTTTATTGGTCTCAAAGGATAAGATAAAAGTTTCTTTGCATCTTTATAAAGATATGATTATGAAAGATGAATTTAAGTTTTGGGTTAAGGTTTTGAATCTTCCCAGAAGTCAGTTTATGAGGCCATATATTAAGAGAAGCAATAGGTCTGGAATTACCCATAAGGGTTTTGGCCACGGAGTTTGTGGGTTATTGGTTAACGATACCAGATTGAAGGAAAAGGTGATGATGTCCTTAAAAGCAATTGCCGATGCCGTTGTCAATAATTGAATGCAACCCCTTCCTCCTTTTTTAACAAATTATTAA
>CAZWLF010000029.1:0-8914 GCA_964634805.1 uncultured Gammaproteobacteria bacterium | reverse complement strand
CCATACCGGACATTTCTATGTTGGTTAAACAGGACATTATCACTTTGGTGCTACATTAGCACACGTGTTAGAACATGTCAGTGTTTGTTTGGCACTTGACTCAGGGACTCATTTTTTACCAGCTGGGGTGTTTGCTAAAACAGGAGCTGTTGTCACTACGGACGGAGGTCGTCTATCCGGTTTCGTTTTTAGCCGGGATGTAGTTCGAGAGCGGCCAGTAGAGGAAGTAGATTCCTGGGTTTCGGGGGCGGCAGACATAGTCAAATCTTGGGTGCGTTAAAGCATCTTATTTTAACAAGTGCGCCTAGAAGCCCGCCACATTTTAGTACTTGCCTTTTCAATACTACCGCGCCTGCCATACCGCGCAAAGCGTTGCGGGCAGGTTTGTATACGGCTCGTACTGCAACTGTTGGCGGATAGATCCTCCCCCAGGGGTTTCTCGCTCATATAGGCAGACAAAACAAAAACCCCTCTTTCGAGGGGGTTTTTGTTTTGTGCTCGTTTTTGGAAAAATTCGAACGCATTTCAAACAAAATTGTTAAAGTGTTAGCTCGCCCCGCGAAGCAGGGCGACTGTGCCCTGCCGTAGCTTTAGCGAAGGAGGGAGTTTTTGTTTTGTGCGCCCAGAGGGATTCGAACCCCCGACCCACTGCTTAAAAGGCAGGTGCTCTGCCAGACTGAGCTATGGGCGCAAATGAACCTGTTCTTTTTAAAAATATCCGGATTGAGAAAAGTGCTTTTTTATCCACCTTCGCTGCGTTTCGGTGGACGCCAGACTCCCTCCTCTCGTTTACCTTTCGGCTTTGTCGAACTATTCGTTCACGCCTCAAGGTGCGCTCCGGGAGGGCAGGGAGCTATGGGCGCAAAAAAACCTATTCTTTTCCCTAACAGGTTGGTCAAATTTTAACATTAGCTTGATTTGGAGGCAAGGAGAGGGGGTTATTTAAAGATATTTTTCTATCTCCCAAGCAGAGACTTGGCGGGAAAACTCTTTCCATTCCTGTCTTTTGATTTCCAAAAACTGATCTTTGCCAACGCCGAAAATTGATGAAATTACCTGGTCCTGCTCTAAAGCGTCAATTGCTTCTTTTAGGGTTGTTGGCAAGGTGGCGATTTTTTCCCGGGTGAGCTTCCTTTCTTTGAAAGAGTAAACGTTGTCGTCGGCTGGTTTTGGCGGCAGAACTTTTTTCTTTATTCCGTCAATTCCGGCGGCCAATAAAGCGGCAAAAGTTAGATACGGGTTAGCGGAAGGGTCCGGAGCTCGGTATTCCATCCTGGTTGACTGGTGGGCCTTTTCTTTGGGAACTTTGGGAATTCTAATCAGGGCAGAGCGATTGTTTTGTCCCCAGCAAACGTAAACCGGAGCCTCGAAACCGGGCACTAATCTTTTGTACGAATTTACCGTCGGAGAAACAATGGCACTGATCGCCTTGGCATGGTTTAACTGCCCGGCCAAAAAGTACCGGGAAATTTTTGAAAGGGAATAGTCGTCATTTGGGTCGTAAAAAATGTTTTTATTGTTTTTCCAAAGGCTTTGATGGATATGCATTCCGTTGCCGGGGAGGTTAAAAATTGGTTTAGGCATCCAGGTAACTTTCAGCCCACTGCCGTTGGCATTGGCCTTAAGAGCTATTTTCAAAGCCATGATGTTGTCAGCAGTTTTAATCGCCTGATCATAGCGGAGATCAATTTCATGCTGGCCCCGGCCGACTTCATGATGGTGGGTTTCCCCTGTGGCGCCAAAAGCGGCGATCGCCTTCATGGTTGACTCGCAAATCACCGAAGCTCTGGAGTGGGGGGTATAGTCAAAATAAGACTTGTGGTCATGGGGTCTGATCTCCGGCAGAAACTCTCTTTCGATCAGGTAAAATTCTACTTCGGCGCCGGTGAGATAAGAAAAGCCCATTTTTTTAAGTTTACTGATCTGGGTTTTTAAAATCGCTCTCGGATCAGTAGTTAGTTTTCTTCCTGAAGGTCGGTAAATATCGCAAATTATTCTGGCGGATCTTCTTTCCGGAGGACTCCAGGGAATAACAGCAAAAGTGTTTCGGTCCGGCTTTAAAAGCATGTCACTTTCGGCGATTCTGGCAAAACCCTCTACCGAAGAACCGTCAAACCAAACTCCGTTTTTCATCACTTCTCCGATCCGTCCGGCGTCAACGACAACATTTTTTAATTGTCCGGCAAGATCGGAGAATTGAAGGTATATAAAGGAGATGTTTTCCTGCTGGACTTCCTTTTTAATCCGGTTTAAGGTGGACACCTTCTATATTACCATTAAATATTTACCATTTAAAATTTAAGATTTAATAATTAAGAATTATGGTTCACGATTTAAGATTTAAGAATAAAGAAGTAAGAGTTAGGGATTAGGAATAAACTACACGATGGGCTTGTGCTCCCGGGTGTAGTTTATTCCTTGAGCGAAGCGCAGCGAAGTCGAGAAGTTCTCCCTCCTAATTTTTGACTTTTGAGATTCCCGCCCGGTCCGCTCCGGCGTAGCGTTAGAACGTCATTTGGTATCGCTTCATCCTCGGCATTAATGTCCGGGGTTTTCGCTATCTTGGAATAATTGATCGAGCCCTTTTATCTTTCGAGCGAGTCTGACGAGTCGAGAAACTCTTTTATTGATATGGGGCAATAGGGCAGTTTGACAATTACGCATTACGGGTTACGATTATGATTTACGTGACAGGCTCTCCATCTCCATCTCCATTTCCACCCCCGGGGTGTAGTAGGTATGACACCCCGGGGGTGTTACCCGTGGGAGGACTCCTCGTAGTCTCACGGTCGGAGTCGGTTCTCGATGGCCATTGCGACCAAAGGAGGTTTCACCCCGTTGTCTCTTATCCGGTCCAATGTTAAAATTGAATCTGAACAGGTTTGGTGGCGAATCCTGCAAAGCAGGACAAGGTGGCTAAGGGCGTCTGGTTCCCCCCCGCTTCGCGGGGCAAAACCGCGGTCAAAAGAATATGTTTTATGTTTATGTGTTAAAAGATAAAAACGGCAAAAGATATGTTGGGTACTCAGCAGATTTACAAAAACGTTTAAAATACCATAACTTTGGTAAAGTGAAATCGACAAAAAGTGATAGAGGCCGTGGGGACTAATGTATCACAAGGCGTACCAACGTCAAAAAGACGCACCGGAAAGAGAAAGGAACTTGAAAAAAATCATGCAACCAAAGGGGAGTTAAAAGCAAAGATTGGCAACTTTTAAATGGTTCGGTGGCGAAGAGGCTAACGCGGCGGTCTGCAAAACCGCTATTCGCGGGTTCGAATCCCGCCCGGACCTCAAAATTAGCTTGGAGCTAAAAGCTTAAAGCCGGATTGGATAACTACGATCCAGGATCGAAAATCCATAAGCGATCCTGGATCGTCAGAATTTTATTAACCCCGCACCGGAATTGTTGGAAATGACAAGCTGAAACAAGGGATTCTGGATTTAGACACTAATAAATTTCAGACCCCCTCGTCCGGTTGTAAAGACACCTCTCTTAATTTATAATTCTCACTATCTATGGCAGTAAAGGAAAAATCTTCAAGAAAGCAGCCAACCGGTTCGGATAGTTCTTCTGTCCGGCTTTGCCGGTCTGAAACGGAAAGGATTTTTGCCGGAGTCGCCGGCGGCCTGGCCGAGTTTTTTAACGCTGACCCAACCTTGGTCCGTTTGATTTTCGTCCTCTTTACTATTTTCGGTGGTTCGGGGATCGCTTTGTATTTGGTCTTATGGTTAATTATCCCGGGGCCGGATTCGGGAAAGATTATTTCCGACGATACTGTCAGAGAAAATATTAAAGAAATGAAAATAAAAACTAAAGAAGCGGCAGAAGAAATCAGAGCTCATTCCCACGGCCGGACGATTAGAGCTTGGGTTGGCTGGTTTCTTCTTTTGATTGGCGTTTCTTTGCTGATGGAAAATTTCGGCATCCGTGTTTTTAGAGTGTTTAGGCTTTGGCCTTTGATTTTAGTGGTGATTGCCTGGAATATGCTTTCCAAAGATTGAGTTAAAAAACGGCTTTTAAGTCCAGAACTCTTATGGCTAAAAAAAAGGAATTAAAACCAGAAAAAGAAATGCCGGTCGAGAAAGAACCGGTTATTAAGGAGGAACCGATTGAAGTTGAACAAAAATCTGTCTATCGTCGTAAAAGAGGTGGAGGGAAAGGGTTTTTAGGGCCCTTTATCTTGCTTTCGATAGGAATAATTTTTCTCTTCAATAATTTCGGAGTATTACCCTGGAGCGTCTGGGATACTATTTGGAAATTCTGGCCGGTTCTTTTGATCATTTCTGCCCTGGAGATGATTTTTGGTTTTTCTTCCTGGACTCGCTGGTTGATGATTTTTTTTGTTCCGGCAATCATAATTTTTATTCTCGTCACTATTTTTACCTTCCCTTTCGGCCGGGTTAATTTTTCTGCCGGGCGGGGAGCCAAAATCTCGATCGGGGACGAGGAACTGTCCTTCTCCGCTCCGGAGAAAATGGAAAAAACAATAGTGTTGTCCAGGGACGACTATCCGGAAATTGAAAAGAGAGAAATTGCCGTTGAAAGCGGCGTGGCCAAATTAAATCTTTCGGCAAAAGAAGAGGCGGACTTGGTCGAAGTAAAAACAGAATACTTTGACGGTTTTGGTAGTCCGATGGTAGAAACAGATTTTCAAAACGGGTTGCTAAAAGTAAATCTTAAAAACGAGTTTACTTCCAAAAGGATTTTTTTCAATTCTTTTAGAGAAATCAGTCAAGAAGTTGCCTTTGGTCATTTTGACTTGCCCAGCAGTTTTGACTTGGACGTCGGCGCCGGTAAATTAGAAGCCGATTTTGGCCAGGCTTTGGTTGGCAGGTTAGGTTTAAACGTCGGCGCCGGAGCGGCGGATTTGGTTTTTACTGGCAAATCGATTCCTTCTTCGGGAGTTTCGCTCGAGGTCGGGGTTGGTTCGGCCAAACTGATTTTACCAAAAGAGGTTGGTTTAAAGATTAATTACAATATCGGTATCGGCAATCTTAAAATTGCCGGGGAAAATGGTTTTCGCGGCGAAGGGATTTATCTTTCCGAAGGTTTTGATTCAAAAGAGGTCAAACTAGAGATTGGCGCTAAGGTTGGTGTTGGCTCGTTAACGATTGATTTTGAATAGAGCTTCTTGGTTTCCATACTGAAAGACCCAGATCCCCTTTTTTGTACTACAATTATATGGATGGGCGATCTCCGCTTGGGAAAAATTTCCGACGAAAAGTTGGTCGATTTGGTCCGAAGAAAAGACAAAAACTTGTACCGGGAGCTGGTCAAGCGTTACCAGGATCGGCTTTTACGTTACGCCAACTATCTTTTGAATAGGTTTGAGGAAGCTGAGGATGTAGTTCAAAACGCCTTGGTTAAAGCCTATATCAACCTTAACAGTTTTGATATTAAAAGGAAATTTTCTTCTTGGATTTACCGGATTGTTCACAACGAGGCGGTGAATTTGATCAAAAAGAAAAGGAGGGAAGTGTCCTTAGACAAAAATGAGTTTTTGTTAGATTCCTTGACCGACGACACTAATATTGAATTGGATTTTGAAAAAAAAGAACTTAAAAAGTTGACCCAAAAATCTCTTGATAAACTGCCGGTTAAGTACCGGGAACCGATGGCGCTTTTCTTTTTAGAGGATAAATCTTATAAAGAGATCAGCGATATTTTAAGATTGCCAATGGGAACTGTTTCGATCAGGTTAAGCCGGGGCAAGCTGGCGCTTAAAAAAATTATCGAGGCAAAAGGAGGTCAAATTGGTTAAAAGTAAAGATCTTTGCGATAAAATAATGGCGAAGATCGAAAAAGAGAAAATAGCGATCAAGCCCTGCTGTTTAGTTCAGGCAGAAAAGATTGGTTTGGCTGTCAGCCTGCTGATTTCAGTTTTAATGTCTGTTTTAATTGCCAACTTTGTTTTTTATTGGCTAAAGAAAAGCGGGAGCTGGCAGTTTTTATTCTTGGGCAACTTGGGCCTGAAAACTTTTTTGCAGAGTTTTCCGTTTCTTTGGGTCCTTTTTGGGATCTTGTTTTTCGCTCTGGTGGCTCTTTTGTTAAGGGAGTACGACTTTTCCTATTGCCGGCCATATCTTTTAATTCTTTTTTTGGTTTGGCTTTTGGTTCTGGTTTCAGGTTCAGTGCTGGCCCTTTCCGGGATGAACGAAAAGGTGTCTGCGGAAGTACAAAAAGGTGGGTTTAGCGCGATGAAAAACTTTTACCCTGATTATGAACAAGGGTTTTGGTGCCAGACCGGTTTGCTGGGTAGGGTTTTGGCAGTTAGAGATAGTCAGATGGATGTAATTTCGAAAGCCAGGCTTATTAAATTACTTTTAACCGAGAAAACGGTTTTTATCGGCGACTCATTTTTTGAAAAAGGGGACTGGATTCGGACGGTTGGACAGGAGAGAGAAACTTTCTTCGAAGTGATAGCAATCCAAAAATCAAATTACAAACTAACTAATTCCGACCCATAGCTCCACGCTTGTATCTCACGATCCGGGGAAGGGGGATGGTTGTGGGTTACTAATCTCGTCATTGATTACCTACCGAGAGTTTAAGGTTACGGCAATCCTGGGCCACTTTTTATTTACCTAACCGGTGAAAGAAAAGGATTGGTCGGTGTGTACTAAATATAGACTCTGGTTCAAAAAACAAAAAATAGTCTTCTTTTAGGTGGGGCGGTCTTAAAATTGACTGCCCCGCTTTCCTTTTTCCCTTTAACGATCCTGGATCGTCAAACCTAAATTCATAACGATCCTGGATCGTCAAAGCAAGGTGTGGTAATATGGTGTAAAGAATGCCTGTAAGAAAAGAGCCTTTGGTTACCGACCGCTTTTATCACGTTTTGAACCGGGGGGCGCGCAGCGCAGAAATATTTAAAGACAGCAAAGACAAAAATATCTTTTTAGAATTATTGACCTTTTATTCTCAGATTAACCCCCCAGCTAAATTTTCTTACTACCGCACGGATAGGAAAAAATATCAAGTCGACTTTAGCGAGCGACTGGTAACCATCGTGGCCTATTGTCTGATGCCGACACATTTTCACCTTTTTCTTAGACAGGAAGAGAACCAAGGAATTCAAACTTTTCTGCAAAGGGTGAGTAATGCCTACTCCCACTACCACAATATCAGACATAACTATAAAGGTGCCCTTTTTGAAAGTCCTTTTAAGTCAATATGCGTGGATTACGAAAATCAATTTTTACACCTTTCGCGATACATTCACCTTAATCCCGTTTCCGCCTATTTAGTCGATGATCCTTGCGATTACCCTTTCTCGTCTTGCAATCTGTTTGTTAGAGGTAGCGGTCTTGGCCTTCCTTTTGACCCGCGTCCGGTAATGAGCAGCTTTAAGGACGGGGATGACTATTTGGATTTTCTTTTAGCCGGAAAGGATTACCAAAGGGAGCTGGCGGCTATCAAAGATTTGCTTTTAGAAGAGTAGCTTCTGTTATTTTCTTCGGGTGGCTATTCGGAATGTGTCGGCTATTCTTTTAAAAACTTTTAGAAAACAACGACTTTCTGCTCTCTTTTTCTGTTTTTGCATTTTTTATATTGTCGGAACGTAAGGCGATCTTTCTGCTTGAAATTTTTTAATATCTTGACATTTTTTTTGATTAAGCCCTTAATTAATTTAAGGATATTTTTCCTTATTCCAGTACCGAGAAGACCATGGGTAGAGACTTATGGATAAATTAGTCTTCTGGTACGGGATGTTCGTTCCGATGGGGCAAGCGCGAAGATGCCGCGGACTTCGGTCCGGGGGGTTCCATTTTTTGCTTTTGGGGAGTGACCTCAAGAAACTCTTTTTCATTTTTCTTTTTGGCAACCCCTGTTATTTTTTCAGGGGGTTTTTCATAACCTTTATGAGGAGGTGATGATCCAAAATGCCAGCCAAGAAAAAGCCAGTCAGGAAGCCAGCCAGGAAGCCGGTAAAGAGAGCAGCAAAGAAACCGGCTAAGAGAAAGACAGCAAAGAGATCCAAGAGAAAGTAAGGGATACTTTGAGTATTCTTTAAAAGGGGTGTCCCGACGTAATGTTGGGGCGCCCCTTTTGTGTTACAATAAAAAGAAGTTGGGAGTTGTAAACCTTAGTCTGAAGGCAATGATTCGGCAGGGTTCTTGGGGGTCATTGTTCTTCTTCAAAAAGCTCTTTTTTGTTAAATTTTCATAAAAGCAGACGGTCTTAATAGTCCGTAACCGATAGCTCTTAACGCGAAAATGAGAAACTCGCTAACGGCAACCTTGGAGCTTGGGCCGAAGTACAACCCGGACAGGACTATAAATACTCTGGCAAGTTTGGTGAAAAAATGGGTTAAGGTAAAGATTTTTCCGTCAGCTCCCAATAGGAAACCCTGGCTGGCTGAAGTTGTTGATCGGCCCCGGGTTGTTATCCGGGAAAGAGTCGATCTTGCCGCAGGCAGGAGGCGATTTGCTCCCATGTAGCACGTTCCTGTTGTCAGAGTTAGTGATGGGAAAAAGCTATCTTTAAGCGGCGCGACCGCGGCCAAATTAGTTAAGGGTTAGTCGTTTAAGTAAAATTCGGAAATCTATAGATAACAGTTGTCGATCCGACGACTTTCGAGGACAGAAGAGCAAACCGATGAGGTGTGTGGACTATTTTTTATGATATAATGCCAGCAGCGTGAATAGAAAAAGTTTTGCTGTCACTACCACTATCAGCCTTTAAATCGGCTGGTGTGTGGTGGACAAAATTTTTAAAACCTGGGCCAGCCTAAGAAGGCTGGTTTTTTGATGGGATAAGATAAGATTATTCTTCGAGCAACGTCGAGAAGAAGGTATCAAAAGGAAGTTCTCGACAGGCTCGAACAGTAAAAAGTTCTCGACAGGCTCGAACAGTACCGGCTTTATTCTTCGAGCGAAGCGCAGCGGAGTCGAGAAGAGTTGGTGGAGTT
>CAZWLF010000028.1:0-9069 GCA_964634805.1 uncultured Gammaproteobacteria bacterium | reverse complement strand
TTTAGATTTGTCCAAGAACGGATCAAGGCAGGCTCTTTATGCGCATGTACTTCATTATTCATTTTCAGAAGACGGTAAGTGGTTATTTTTAGTAAATAATGTTAATAATCGGGGAATTTGGACGTTACACAAAAGAATAATCAATCTTGAAACAGAGGAGACAAGAGAAATACCTAATTTGAAATGCGTTTCCAGTTGGGACGGTTTTTGGCAGGAGGATCGATTAATAACATACACTAAAAACGAAGAAAAACCTGATTACCAAACTGACATTTGTGTTTGGGATAAATCAACAAGCTTGGTTTCGAGAATGGGTGCTAACTTATCCTGGTTTGCTGCCAGTGCAGATTTTCTGGCAGAAAAAATAGGTTTATTGCCTACAAATCCGAGTATCTTCTATGCTTATACGAGTAAAGACAACAACACTTGCTCGTTGTTTTTGACAGATATTAGCGGGAAGGAGATAGTTAAATCAATTGATATTCTAAATAAAAATGATTATCCGGAAAGAGACTATCCAGAGTATAATGACTGTGCCTCTCCGGAGGTTGAGTTTGATTTTTCTGGATTGTTTTTTAATCATGGAACACTGAAGTACAGGATTGAGAAAGATAAAAAACCTACTGGCCAAATAATTTGGGATAATTGGCAGACTGTTTCTTTAGAATAGTGTTCGGCGAGATTGCGGATCGAGTTAGGTGATTCAAATAGCGAACTTGTTTCAAAACCTTATCTAAACGTTATTCCGGGCTCCACGCGACGTCGATGACTGTTGCTACGCGATGCCCATGGCTGTCACGACCCGGGGTTCTTTCTGTCATTCCGGGCTTGACCCGGAATCTGTACGGATTCTGAATCCCCAGTACCATTCGGTACGGGGCAGGCAAGTTCAGAATGACAATGCAGATTCTGAACCACCCCTAGTCGTGCGACGGGGTAAAAGTTCAGGATGACAACAATATGTAGTTTTGAAACTGGTTCAGCCAGTTGCCCTGTTGAATTTAAACTTCTTCTTGCCGAGTTTTTGGAGATTTTTGGTATTTGCATTTTGGGAAAATATTTTGTTAATCTTAATCTATATTTAGCTGATAACCGGGGACTGTGAAGAGAGAAAAAATTTTTAAAGAATCTTTTCGGCGCAACTTTTTAGTTGCTTTATTTGCTTCTTTTTTTGCTTTTTGCTTTTGGCAAAATCAGATCTTTGCCATAGAGACGCCGGACGCTTTAACTAAAAACGGTGTCGCCGCTAGCGGCTTTGGCTCTTATGGGGAGGGGATTAAAAGATGGCAGAGAGAAAAAGAATCTCAAGAGAGAGTTGGCGAGAGGCAGGCAGTAAAGACCAGGGAGAAACTACTCCTTGAGTTCAAGAGCGGAGTTCTAAAAGGAGAGGTGGTGCCATCCTCGTCGGTGGTAAGAACCGCTGTCGGTGAAGACAGAAATAAGGAAATTTGGCTAGTTCGAGGCGAAGAAGCAAGAGGGTTGATCGCTCAACTAAGCAACGACGCCAGAGTTAAGTATGTTTTCCAACCTGACTTTTTCAGAGTTTATCCTTTAGCTCTTGAAGATTACCTTAATGATCCATTGATCCCGATTCAGTGGGGTTTGGAACAAACCGATTTTGAGCCGGCTCTTAACTATTTGGGCCAGGTTCAGCACTCTTTTTCCCCGGTAACTTTAATTGTGGTTGACGATGGGGTTTGGGGTGAGCACGAAGACTTAACCGGCTTGATCAGCCAGCGGGTTTCTTGCGACTTTTACGGCTGTCAAACTGGAGATACCGCCACTGCCGGCAGTCATGGCACTCATGTAGCCGGAATCGCCGCCGCTTTAACCAATAATACTTTCGGGGTGGCCTCTCCTAACTTGCAGAGGGCGGTTGAAATAATCTCAGTCCGTGTTTTTAATTTGTTTGAAGACGGCGCCTCCGGACTGCTTCAGGCGATTGATTATATTTATAACAATTATGCCAACAGAGACCGGGTGGTGGTCAATCTCAGTTTGGGCGCTTGCTATGACAGCCCGGATATTCCTACGGACCAAAGGCAGGAGTTAATGCAATTTGAGCAGGATCAGTATAACCGGCTTTGGGACGCCGGCATGCTGGCCGTGGCCGCGGCAGGCAATTCCGGATTGGAGCCGGACGGCAGCTGCTATCTTGCCAACAATAAAAATTACCCGGCCGCTTATAATAATGTGGTTTCAGTTGGTTCTTTAGACCCGGAAGGGAGCAAGAGCCATTTTTCCCAATACGGAGACTGGGTTGACCTCACCGCCCCGGGAGGGGACCAGGCTCCCTGTGAGTCGCTGCTAACTGAAGAAGAAGTTGACCGGTGGTTAGCTCTTGGTTGTTCCCAGCAGCAGGAACCGAATATTACTCCAGAGTGCGCCGAACTTAATCAGAAAATAGACGACTACCTTATTTGCCTGTTGGTTAGGGGAATAATCTCGACCATTCCACCGACAACGGAGAACAATTACCGGGTCGACGACTACGATTCTTTCGAAGGAACTTCAATGGCCGCCCCTTTTGTTAGCGGAGCCGCTAGTTTGGTTTGGTCTTTAAAGCCCTCATTGACTAATACCCAAGTGAGGCAGATTCTCTTTGATACTGCGGAAAGATCTGCCGGCGCCGGCAGTTTTTGGCGTTACGGCAAGGTCAACATTGCCCAGGCAGTCAGGACTGCCTGGGAGGGTAATTTGCCTACTGCGACACCGACCCCGACCGGAATTCCGACAGCAACTTTAGCGCCGACTTCGACTCCGGTTCCGACCGGGATCCCGACCCTTTCTCCTACTGCAAAACCGACCCCAACCTTAACTCCCGCCTTAGTCTCAACAGCGACTCCAACCCTGCGTCCGGTTCCTACTACAGTACCTTCAGGGGTAGTACCGCGAGACTGGTGTCTTCAGTATTGTCCCGGGAGCACTTTTGTCAAAGGAGATGCCAACTGCGACGGCCAGATCAACGATAATGATTATCAAATTTGGCTGAACCAGTTTGATCGGGAGATCTATTTACCCGGAAGAATCAACGGTTTATCTGACTTTGATTGCGACGGTGAAATTACTCTTTCCGATTTTGAGCTTTGGAGGAGAAACGGTGAAAAATAATCTTAAGAAAGTTTTGATCATCTTGGCTTTGCTTTTGGCGATTCCGTTGACTTTGATTTTAGTCGAAAGAGTTTTGGAATTGAGAAAGTCTGCTTATTTTTCGAAAGCTTCGATCATTCTTCAATCAAATGAGGAGAAATTGGTCTTAGGTGGGGAAATGGGACTGAACATTTTTTTCAACAGCGAGACGAAAAAAATCTCCGCCGCCAGGATCGCTCTTAAGTATGACAACCAGAAACTGCGTTTTTGGGGAGAGAGAGTTTTGTCTGATCAGAATTTGCCTTTTACCGAAACAATAGAAATTGATCATAACGGTTCTGAGGGGTTAATAAAAATAACTAAAATTGCCAAAACCCCGACCGGAACTTTAAAATACGGAGTCAGTTTATTTTCCCGGCTGGTTTTTGAAGGCTTAGCCGCAGGCAAGGCTAACATAGAGGTGGTCGGCGTTGAACTGGTCGGTTTTAATGAGGATCTTAACGAAATTACTCCGGATGTTGCTTTTGAGGTTGGCGGCGATAAGGTTTTTCCGGTGGAAATAATTAGCCAAACCGGTGAGATGATTAAAATTAAAATTTTGTCCAAAATCGAGGGTGTGGCTAATGCCAAGGTAGATCAAATTCCGGCGGCTTTGAAAGTGGGTCGGGGCCTTGAAGTGGTAAAAACTTTTGACAATACCGCTTTGAGGGTTTTTCCGGACGGGACGGTTTCTTTGGAGAAAGAGCTTTATAATCTTCCTGCTGGTGACGACTACTTTTTCCTTTTAAAACCGGAAAATGCTTTGCAGAGAAAAATCTGCCAAAACAATCAGGACGGTCAGTGCCGGATCCGGGGGGGCGAGATTGTTTTGGCTGCTGGGGAAGAGAATCTGATCGACTCTGGTGGTTACGGAATTGAAATGGGGGACTTAAACGCTGACAGGGTAGCTGATTCTCTGGATTTTTCCATCGTCAAAAGGGCGCTTTCCAATCAGGACTTGTCCGCGGACCTGGATTTGAACGGAGTGATTAACAGCCGGGATATTATTTTATTTTTAAACACTCTTTCCAACCGGTATGAAGACCTTCTTTGACAGAGAAAAAACTAAGGGCGCCGTTTTGCCTTTTTTAGCCGGCGCTGTTTTGTTGTTGGGATCCTTCGGTTTAATTTATTTTATGCGGCTTAAAAAAGATATTGTTGATCAAGACAAAAATGAAGCGGCCCGGGATCTGGTTGATCCTGACCGGTTGCCGGTTCTGTCTAAAGAAGAAATAAAATCGGTTGTTCAGGGGGTTTTAATTAAAGACGGCCGGTTTGGTTCGGAACCGGATTTTGAGCTGACCGGCTGGCGCCGGCTTTCCTGGCCGGACGGGAGTTTGGGCTGTCCCAAGCCGGGAATGGCTTACACCCAGCAAGTAGTGCCGGGTTACCGGGCCGAGGCTTTGATCAACGGGGAACGGATCGAAATCCATATTGATGCTTTAAGAAAGACAGGATTGATTTGCAAAACACTCCCCAAAAACCCTTAGTTTTGTAGAACACAAATCCGCTTCGATTCCCCGGGAATTTTGATATACTCAAGCAAGAGTATTATGAAGACTATAGTTGGTGGTTTGTCGGCGGCTTACGATATAAAAGGCAGAAAAGGGGGTAAGTTTTTGGTAATTCTTCATGCCTGGTCAAAGGGATTGGATAGAAAAAAATACCAGGTGCTTATTAACCTTTTGTCGGAAAGATACCGGATAATTTCTTTTGATTTTCCGGGCTTTGGCGGTTCAAGTTTCCCTCCAAGGCCGTGGACAGTCGATGACTATACAGACTTTACTGCCTCCTTTTTAGATAAATTAAAAATAGGAGTCTGCCTTTTGTTGGGCCATTCTTTTGGCGGCCGGGTGGCAATAAAATTGGCTAGCCGATACCCTGAACGAGTGGCGGGGTTGATCTTGGTTGACAGCGCCGGTATTGAGAGAAAGAGCTTCAAAGTAAAGACGGTAATTGCTATTTCCGAACGGATACCGTTGTTCTTAAAGAGGTTTTTTAGACCTGTTATAGGCTCGAAAGATTTCAGAGAGGCAGGCGGAGTAATGAGAGAAACTTTAAAATTGGTAGTGGCAGAGGATTTGGAAGAGGAAATCAAGTCTATCAAGAAAAAGACTTTAATTGTTTGGGGTGAAGAAGATAGAACTACCCCATTATGGCAGGGGAGGCTGATTCATCGGTTAATAAAGGGCTCGGAATTGGTGGTTATCAGCAATGCCAATCACGGTCTTCCTTGGAAAAATCCTAAAGAATTAGCTAAAAAAATCTTTAACTTTTAGTAATGATAATTTTCAATATTTTAACGACGATTTTTGGCCTTCACCAGATATTTTTTTGGCTATACTGGTTTCAAGTCAAAGAATACCGGTTGGACCGGTTCCTGTCTTCGCTAAAAGAGGACTGGCGATGGTTAGTTGTGGAACAATGGAATTTGAGAAGATGGTTCCGGCCGAAATTGACTTTGCGAAGCGGCCTAACTTTATTACTTGCCGTGGCGCCGATTCCGTTGGAGTTTGCTTTGTTGGAAAACAAATTCCTTCTGTTTCTGGTATTTGCTCCCTTCCAGGCAGTTTTGGCAAACATTTTTTTTGCTCCGGTTTTTGGCTGGTTGAAGAAAAGGATAATAACCCAAGCAAAAAGAAAGATGGTGCAGTTTAAAGGTGTGGTAGTAGTAATTACCGGTAGTTTCGGCAAGAGTTCTACCAAAGAACTGTTATCCTGGGTTTTATCGAAAAAGTTTAAAGTTGTCAAAACTGCCCAGAATCACAACACCCTGATCGGAGTGGCGGAGACGATTTTAAGGGATTTATCCGGTGACGAAGATTTTTTTGTGGTCGAGGCAGGAGCTTATAAAAGAGGAGAAATCGCGGAAGTTTGCGCTTTGGTTAAGCCCGGCGTTGGCATTATTACCGGCATCGGCGATCAGCATTTGGATCTTTTTGGCAGTTTGGAAAATATCCGTAAAGCGAAATATGAATTATTTGAAGCGATTCCTAAGTATGGATTAAAACTTTTGGCGGGAAAAGATTACCGGGTTAGTGATTTAAAAAGTTTAAAACAGAATAAAGAGTTTCTTGAATTTTATCTTGGTACCAAGAAATGCCGGGTGCCGGTTTTGGGAAAAGCCCTGGCTTTAAATATTGCCGGAGCAGTAAAGGCGGCAAGGCTCTTGGGTCTAAGCGTTGATGAGATTGCCAACGCCTTAAATCAGTTTCCGGAAGGAATTTTTTATCCGAAACTGACGAAAATTAGCAAAGATATCTACTTAGTGGACGATAACTATAGTGCCAGCCTGGAATCGTTTTTGTCGGTTTTAGATTACCTTAAAGTTTATCAAGGGTTTAAAAAAATCGTGGTAACGCCGGGAATAATTGAACTGGGTGAGAAAAGCAGACAAGATCACTTGATGGTAGGGAAGGCTTTGGTATTTGTTGATAAAATTATTGTTACCAGGGCGAATCGTTTTAAAGAGCTAAACCGGGATGGAAAGGCAGTTTTAATAAAAGATTTTCAAAAAATTATTCAGGTGATTAAAGAAGAGCTAAAACAGAAAACAGTGGTTTTATTTAAAGGAAGAATGCCTTTAGGACTTATCGACGCCGTTGTAGAAATAAGAGAAAAAATCTAATGATTTCTATTAATCTGATACCAAATTACTCAAAAGAAGAAATAAAAATAGCTTTGGCGGCCTTGCTGTCTCCGTGGACTTTTTGGCAAGATAAATACCAAAAGTTGCTGACGGAGAAGTTAAGGCAATATTTGGGAGTAAAACATTGCTTTTTATTTGACAGCGGTAGGACCTCGTTTTATTTTCTTTTGAGAGCTTTTGGGATAGGCGCCGGTGATGAAGTGATTATTCAATCCTTTACCTGTTCGGTAGTCCCTGCGGCGATTGTTAACTGTGGCGCCTACCCGGTTTATGTTGATATTGGTGAAAATTATAATATTGATCCTAAAAAAATAACCGAGAAAATTAATTTTAGAACCAGGGCGGTAGTGGTCCAGCACACTTTCGGCAAGCCAGCGAAGATTGACTTGATTGCTAAGATTTGCCGACAGCGCGGGGTTGTTTTAATCGAAGACTGCGCCCATGGCTTAGGTGGTGAAGTTAAGGATAAAAAGATAGGCAGTTTCGGAGACGCGGCGTTCTTAAGTTTTGGCCGGGACAAGGTGATTTCTGGAATTTGGGGAGGAGCCCTGGTGTTTAACAAAAATGAAATACTCTCTCGGCTTGAGGATTTTCTTAAAAACTGCCCCAGGAGAAGTTTTTTCTGGTCTATCAAACAATTGCTTTATATTCCTATAATAGCTTTAGTTATTAAGACTTACGACTTTTTTGATTTAGGAAAGGCCCTGCATTGGTTGTTTAAAAAAGCAAAGTGGTTAGATGATGCCGTTTCAATTGCTGAGAAAAGAGGGGTAAAAAGAAGAGTTTTTTATCAAGGTCTTCCTGAGTTCCAGGCCAGATTAGTTTACTGTCAGTTGTTAAAGATTGGAAAAACTATTTCTCACAGGAAAAAATTAGCCAAGTTTTATGCTGCGGGGCTTGAGGTTCCTTTTGACAAAACCTCGACTTATCTAAGATTTACTTTCGAGTCGAAGAAAGCGGGGGAGATCAGAGAAAAGGCAAGGCGGGAAAACATCTTTTTAGGGGATTGGTATGATCAAGCAGTTGCTCCGAGAGGGATAGATCTTCAAAAATTATCTTATTTTTCCGGAGCTTGCCCGATAGCGGAAAGGAAATCCTTGCAGGTTATTAATTTGCCGACCAATCCGAATTTGGATTTAAAGGATGCCGGCAGAGTTTTGGACATTGTTAAATCAAGTCTATGAAGATACTGGAAATAAGTGATCAGCAAAAGTGGAATGATTTGGTAATTTCCTTTGATGATTATACTTTTTTACAATCCTGGGAGTGGGGTCAGGTTAATAAGGTTCTGGGTGAAAAAGTTTGGCGTTTAGGGATTAAAAAAGGAGAGGATTTAGTTGGGGTGAGCCAGGTAATTACGGTTTCGGCTAGGAGGGGAAAAATTCTTTTTGTTCCTCACGGACCCCTGTTGAAAAAGAAAGCCCTTTCTATGATGGGGCCGTTGATTAAATATTTAATAAGATTGGCTAAAGAAAATAATTGTATTTGTTTAAGGATAAGCCCTTGGGCGGAAGAGACAAATAAAACTAAGGACTTTTATCGGAGCTTTGGTTTTAGGGATGCTCCCAGCCTAATGCATGCCGAAGATACTTGTTTGGTTGATCTTAACGGAAACGAAGAAGAAGTTTTAAAAAGAATGAGGAAGACGACCAGAAACCTAATCAGGCGAGCGCAAAGGGAATCTGTGGAGGTGAGACAAAGCCAGGATTTAGCAGACGTGGAAATCGTAGACCGGTTGCAGTTGGAAGTAGTCAAGAGGAACGATTTTGTTCCTTTTACGAAAAGGTTCTCATTGACAGTTATGGAAGAGTTTTTTAGGAACGACAAGGCAAGTTTATTCTTAGGAGGGTTTCAGGGCAGGACAACGGCAGCGGCTTTAATAATTTTTTTTGGCAAATTCGCTTATTATTATCAAAGCGGTTCTGAAGAAACAAAAGTGCCGGTAAATTATTTACTCCAATGGGAAGTAATCAGAGAAGCCAAAAAGCGGGGGATAACAACTTATAACATGTGGGGAATTGCGCCACCGGATAAGCCGAATCATCCCTGGCGCGGTTTAACTGTTTTCAAGACTGGTTTTGGCGGGATTGCCCGGAAGTATCTCCATACCCAGGATTTGCCATTAAGTTTTTGTTATTGGTTGCTATTTTTTATCGAAAAAGTACCCAAGAGGTGGCGAAAGAAACTCAGGGTGGTATAATATAAAATATACGGTGAACAAACAGCCTTACTCTTTTTGGCATAATAGACAAAAAGTGTGGGTTTTTTAACTGTTTTTACTAATTGATTTA
>CAZWLF010000027.1:0-9081 GCA_964634805.1 uncultured Gammaproteobacteria bacterium | reverse complement strand
GAAGCGGACATTTCTATCTTGCTTAAAGAGGACATTATCACTTTGCACTAACAGTCCCTCTCAAACACTCCCCTCCTAACTTGAATTGTGTTAAAGTATAGTTATGGCAGATATTCTCCGGGGAAGACAAGCAAAAGTCGAGGTTGACACCGAACCGGAAGGAAAAACTCTTTTTGCCAGCATTCGCGAGCAAGTATTTGCCCAAACAGGAGTCAACAACACCTCCCAGTTTTTCTACGCTCTGGCCTCTCAAGTCGGAGTTCAGGCTAATGACAAAGAAGCAGCCCAAAAGCTGGGAATCAGTGCCGAACAACTAAACCAGTTAGTCGCCAAAATAGAAAACTCCTTCGGTCTGACCCGGGAAAAGAAAGAAAGCTTGGCTCAATTTTTTCTGAAAACAGCCAATTTTTTTAGAGAAGACTCCCCGATCTCCGGAGAAAATATCGGTCAAGACTTAGACAAAAGTTCTGTTCCGGAAAATCTTAAGTCAATGGTTTCCGCCTTGGAAGAAAGAGAGAAACAAGTCGAAGCGATCAAGGCCAGGTCTAAAAGATTATTGGATTCTTACGGGGTTAAGCAAAACGAAGCCAATAAAATCATCAGCTCCTGGTTAGACCGGCAGACTGGAAGCTTGACTCGGATAACCAGAGAAGAGCAAGGAGTAATTCTCTCCCCGGCCTTGAGCGAAGAGCTATCAGTTAGAGTTTTATTGGGAGATACCGAAAAAGTAAAAGAGCAGCTTGCCTCGCTCGGACTGCCAAGACCGGCCAGGATCGACCCGATTATCGAAAAAATCAGTCAGGAAAGGGCTGCTGTTTTAGCCCGCTCTTTAGCGGTTGAGCGAATCGGCCAAGAGCTGTCTCGAGCCGGAATGAGTCCGGAAACAGCCGCCCCGATAATCCAACAAGCAATCGCCAAAAGCGAAGAAAGAGTCTCGCGAGTTTTAGCCGAGCAAGGAATAAGTTTAGCTCCGGAAGAAGAGCAAGTCTTAGTCCCCAGACTGGTAGTCAACGACCCGGCCGCTTTGGCCGAAATCAGCACCCGGGCAAGCGGACCGGCAAAAGCGGTTTTAGCAGAGGCGGCCGCTAATCAACTATCGGCCGCAACGGCTGAAATAAAAGCAACCGAAGCGATCCTGAACCGGCTGCAACGGGAACAACCTCAAGTTCCAAAAGCGCCCTTAAGACCGGTGGTTGAAAATCAGTTCAAGCGGGAGGTATCTGCCGCCAAAGAAGTTTTAAGTCAAAAAGGCATCAGCGCCACTGAAGCGCAAACCGCAATTTTGGTGGCTAACCGGATTATCGGGGAAGGAAAAGCCCCAAAGACAGTTGACGCCGAACCGACCCCGAACCGGCAAAGAATTATCAGAGAAACCGTGGCTGAGGTAAAACCAAAAGACTTGACCCAGGAAATTACCGCCATTATCGCCCAAGCCCCAAGCCAAGCAATTGAAGCCAGACAAGCGGCGGTCAAGGCGGTTTCTTCCGCTTTGGAACAATCCTCACCCCAAACTCCGATCACTCAAATTGAGGACACCGCCGACAGGTTAGTTGAAGAAAAAACCACTCAATTGAAGAAATTTTTCTCCGGCCGGGGAATTCCTTTAAGAGACGAGTCCGCCATTCATCAGGCCATTACCGGTAATGCCAGAGCGATAAAACAGTCTGTTGAGAAACAAGCTAAACCGGGACCGGAAGAAAAATCCATTTTCGAGGAAATAAGCAAGGCCGGCGCCATTTATATCGCCGCCGAGGCAACTGCCGCCAAAACCGGCTTCGACCTTGACGCTAGTTTAAAAAGAGCGGAAGAAAAGGCTTATTTGGAAGCAATCGAACAAGTAGCCATTGAACTGGGAAAATATCAGGTTCCTCCGAAGCTGGCCGTTAGTTACGCTAAACACGCGGTAACACAAACAAAAGGAAAAGTGCTCGGCACTTTAGAGAAAGGAGATATCAACCCCCCACCGGGACAAATTGATGTCTTGATTTCACAATCAATGGCCGGAAGAGCTCACCCAATGCTGGAAATGTTAAGACAGATGTCCCTAACTCCGGACCAAAGAGAAACCGGTTTGATAGCCTTGGCATCAACCAGCCCGAAATTCTTAGCCGCCAAAATAGCGGTAGCGGAAAAAATCAGGCCTGTTTTGGCGGAAATGATCCAGACGGTCGAAGCCAAACCAATCACCGAAGCCCAAAGCCTAAAAATCGCCGAAGAAGTGGCGGTGGTTTTAATCGGCGCCAAAGAGGTTCAGGGGCTGGATCCGAAAGAACTGGAGTTCAACCAGGCAGGCGACAAAGTTTCATTGGTCTTAGCTTCAAACCAGGTTAAATTGAAACGGTCAATGCCGATGCCTGTCTTGATCCGGGCGGCGGCGCCAACTTTGTCTAAAGTTCACTTGCCGTCAGAAACACTGCCTTATTCGGAAATGAACTTTGTCAGAGAAATCGAAGAAAAATTTAAAACAGATCTGGAAAAACTAAGCGTTACCGCTACCTTTAACTTGGAAATCAGAGAACAATTGGAAAGATATCTCCGGGACAGAGGTTTTAACACTAAAGAAGAAGCGGTCCAGCGAGGAGTCAGAGCGATGGCTTTTGTTTTAACCCAGCCGGAAACAGACGGATCTAAACTGGCGCAAACAACAGCAGTACTGGTTGATCCGGAAAAAGAACTCTTCCGGTCCCCTTTGGAAACGATAGTTTTTCCCCAAAACCCGAGCGAAGCGATCAATCAATTCAATCTGATCAACCAACCGAGTTTGGGAATGGCCTTTGCCATGAGAGTTTCCACCCTGCCGCCGGATCAGTTGGAGGCTTTAAAACAAGATTTGTATGTTTTTATCGAATACGCCGGGCCGGAAAGAATCAATCAGAGTCCGTTTTTGCTTAATGTCCAAAACCAATATGAAATCGCCGAAGCGGTTTATCAAAGCCCGCTTTACCAGGTAACCGCGCCGATTGTCAGCTGGGCCGGTAAAATCGCCAAAAGCGAAATTGTTCAAAGATTGGCTCAAACCACCATTGGCAAAGCGGTAAAAGGGTTCGGAGAAAAGGTAATCAGCTGGGGAGTGGAACAAGCGGCCAAAAGAGTCGCTTTGGAAGGAGCCAAGCAAGCGGTCCAGTCAATCGCCTTGGAAGGCACCGCCGCCTCAATCGCGGCCGCCTTGGGTATCCCCACCGCCGGAGTCAGCTTGGCCATCTGGGCCGGTATCGAAGCGCTCAAAATGGGCGCTAAAGTACTTAAAAAAGTGTTCGGGACCATCAGTAAAGTTGCCGAAATGACCGGCATTCCCAGCGCGGTCAGGAGCGTGGCCGACACTTTAACTTTGGGGATTATGCCGGAACTAAGCAACCTGCTTTCAAAAATTCCCTTAATCGGCAAAAGCGCGGCCCAGTTTGTTTCCAATCTTTTTTACGGCCTCAGCGGAATGACTATGGCCGGCGCCGGAGCGGCAATACTAGTCGCTTTCCTGTTTGTTTTTCCGTTTTTAACATTGAGAAATGCCGTCAGGACCAGGAAAAACCAAATCAGCACTTTGGTGATCGGCGGACAAGGCGGCAGTTGGCTTCCCGGCGGCGGTCTGCCCACGGAAATTATCCAAGTGCCGATTAACACTGCCAGTTGCGAGGGCTTGGCCGGAGACGCCAGAAAAGCCTGCCTGATCGCCTTGGTGGCCCAAAACTGCGTCGGCGGGATGGTCAGCAGTCAAGCGGCGATTGACGCTTTAAGAGAATGCGTTTTTAACCTGCCGATGGGAGAACAGTTAAGAAACGAGTTTTCTGTTGCAGAACTGAATTATATGCTAAATATGTTTGAATTTTCTGTTAACCGCTTTGGCAACCTTCAATGCGTTGGCTTTAAAAGAGGCGTGGAAATGTCACTGCCCGATGCCGGCAACGCTAAAGACTTTGCTAATCCGGCGGCAATTTCTCCCTGTTATTTAGTGACCGATCCCGACCCGGCAACGGCCATAAACGAGGGGGTTCAATCCGGAGACAACGCCGTCTGGACCGGCGGCACTTTCGGCCATATCACCATGGTGCTTCAGGTCGGCGAAGGCACGGTTTTGTTAGTCCAAGCCTGGGGAGAAAACGGCCATATCAGCACCACCAGCCTGCAAACCGCCAGTGTCGATCAATTTATTCGTTGTCCTTAAAAAAATGGAGAAAATAGCCAAGATCTTTCAGTTTTTAAAAAAATACCGGTTAATAGCGATGTTAGCCTTAATCGTTGTCTTTATGGCCGCATACCGGGTTTTAGGGTCTAAACAGGTTAAAGAAGAAACTGAAGAATCCTCCCCCGCTCCGACGCCGACTCAAGCAGTCCAAACACCTTCCGGAGACGGCCGGGGCATGACCCAAAAAATGTTTATGGAAAACTTAATGGAAAAATTTCCTTTAACTCCGGCGCTCCCCTATCCGGGCAAAGATTTTTCCATTTTTTATGATGATGCCCTCTCTTTAAAAATAACTTTGAACATGCCGGACACGGCCGCCAACCGGCAAAAAGTCTTGGACTGGATCAAAGAACAAGGAGTCGATCCGCAAACACATAATATCAGCTGGAAATGAGACTGATGAGACCCATGAGTCTCATGTTGAGTTTTCAGAGGTCAACCCTGACCGGCATGATCAGATGAAGATATGAAGGATCAGACGGGATTTTAAACACTCCCGGAGCCAAACTTTCAGTTAATTCCAAAACAACTTCTTTTTCAGTGCCGGGCACGGCATTTAAAAAGTCCAAAACAAACCGGTAATTAAAAGCAATCGGCAAACCCTCCCCCACCACCTTGGCCTCGATTTCAGCTTTATTTTCCCCGACACTGGGAGCATTGGCAGAGATAATTACGGAACTTTCCTTGATTTCTAATTTGACAATATTTGAAGACCCTTTGGCAAAAACCGAAGCCGCTTTAATTGCTTGCAACCACTCTTCTCTGCCCAGGGTGACTTTGGTTTTGGCTTCTTTAGGAATAATCTTCCGATAGTCAGGAAACTCCCCTTCAATTAGTCTCGAAACCAATTGAAGCTCATCCAGAACAAAAATTACCTGATTGCCGTCGCTGGTTAAACCTAACTTGATTTCTTCCTTATTACCAGCTAAATGAGTAATTTCCATCAGGCTGCGGCAGGGGATCAGAAAATTGACCGAATCGGTTTCCTTTTTCATTTTCACTTTAATTCCGGAAACATTTTTCAAAGAAAGTCTATAACCATCAGTAGCGACCATCTGATAACCGTCTTTAGTAAACTGCCAGTTGACTGCTTCCAAAACCGGTCTGGTATCGTCGCTGGCGGCGGCAAAACCGACTTTAGCCACTGCTTCAGACAAACTTTCTTTAGGCAAGGAAAAAACTTGGTTTTGATCAATTTGGGGAATTTTCGGAAATTCTTTGTCATCCATTCCGGCAAAAGAACTTTCACCAATGGCGGAAACAATTTTCACCTGAATTTTCTTGCCGGTTTCCAGAGTAATTTTTCCAGGAGAAAGATAAGAAATAAACTCAGTCAAGTCCTTGGCTGGCAAAGCGATTTGACCCGGCTCGATCACTTTAGCCCCCAGCCAGTACTGGATGCCGATTTCCAGATTGGTGGCGGCCAAGCGGAGCTGATTGTCCTCCTGGGCGGAAAAAAGAATGTTAGAGAGAACCGGCAGTTGAGGTCTGACGGCGACAAACCGGGAAACAATTGACAAGGCCTTGTTTAAATCTTCCTGCAGCAGCTCTAATTTCATTTAAAAAAAGTTTTTTAAACCTGAATTAAAAAACTACGGATTTAACTGCTAAATTCTGTTTTTAGATTATCACTATCCGGGATCAAAACACTCAGATAGTCAAATGGGGAATTATCAAATCTTATCTTTTAAGGATTAAGAAGTCAATGAACTTGTTTCAAAACCTTATCTAAACGTCATTCCGGGCTTAATACGATGCCGCATGGGGCTTGTCATGACCCTGATAGGAAAGTTGCCGCAGTACGACTTCGCGCCGAAAGAATTGCAAGGGATGAGATCAACCGCATTAGAAAGAAGACCATGTCCAAAGTGTGATCCTTTTTAAAATTAAAAATAGCTCTCTGCAGTGAATGATATTAATAAATAAGTTTATAAAGAATAGTAGTAGTAATAGTAGAGACGGGGGGTAAGTGGAAAATTTAATCCGAGTCAAGACTGACTTTAGAGTGGAGAAGTGATGTTTTCAACATTTTTCACCGAAAGTTTTTGATAACCTTGGTCTAATATCCGATAGTTTTAAAACTAAAACAGGATTATGGGATGTAGAAAAATGCTTGTTTTAGTGGAGAAAATTGTGGACAAATTTAAAGAGATTGTGGATTTCGTGAATAGATTATTTTCCTGGCCTCGATAATTTGATGTCTGATTTGTTGATTTGTGGAAAAAAGCCTATCGATCTTTTCCTCGGCGTGCATAATGGTAGTGTGATCTTTGCCGCCTAAAATTGAACCGACTTGCTCTAAGGACAGCTGCAATTCTTTTCTAAGCAGATAGGCGGCAATATGGCGGGCGGTGGCAATGTTTTTTTTACGGCAGGATCCTTTGATTTCCGAAGTTTTCACCTGGTATTGCTTGGCCACCACCGAAATAATCCGGCGGTGGGAAACTTTTTTATGATTATCATTTTTCTTGATCCCGAAAAAGGCTCTGACAAAGGCAAGGTCTGGAACCTGTTTTTGGGCTGAGGATTGGGCAACGATTTGAATCAAGGAACCTTCTAACTCTCTGGCGTTGGATTCGATTGTTTCGGCGATAAAAGTGATCGCGTTTTCAGACAAGCTGACCCCTCTTTGTTCCGCTTTTTGTTTCAAAATCGCCACTCTCATTTCGAAATCCGGCGCTTGAATGTCAACCGTCAAGCCGCCCATAAACCTGGAAGTAAGCCGGTCTTTTAAAGGCTGGATTTCTTCCGGTTTCCGATCCGAGGTTAAAATGATTTGCTTGCCGGACAGGTGAAGAGAATTGAAAGTGTGGAAAAACTCATCCTGAATGTATTCTTTGCCGCCGATAAACTGGATGTCATCAACGATTAGGATATCCAGTTTCCGATATTTTTGCTTAAAACGGTTAATGGTTTTTTCTTTTAAAGAAGCAATCAGTTCACTGCCGAAAGTTTCGGCGGAAGTGTAGAGTATTTTCCAACCAGAATGCGCCTTGGTCAATTGATTGCCTAAAGCTTGAATCAAGTGAGTTTTGCCGACACCGACTCCGCCCCAGACAAAAAAAGGATTGTAACTAATACCCGGGTTTTTGACAATTCCCTGGGCGGCGGCAAAAGCAAAATGGTTGGCGTCGCCGACAACAAAGTTTTCAAAAGTGAAAATTGGCGAAAGACCGGAATTTTGGTTTTGAGTTGAAAACTGATGAATTAAAGAATCGGAAGCGGTTGGCGTTTTTGGCTGATTAAACAAAGGGCCGGTTTCGGCTTTATCTTTTGATTTTATTTTTTCAATCGCAAAAGCCAAAGAAACATTGCTTCCGGTTTGGCGGTCAATGGCGGCCTTAACCAAACTATAGTAACGTTTTTCGATTAAATCGGCTAAGTAGGGGTTGGGACAACTGATAATGGCGACACTGTTTTGAAATTCTTTTAAAATAGTATTGGCGAACAAGGTCTGAAAGATGGTTTTGCTTAAAGAAAGTTTTAGTTCCGATAAAACGCTTTGCCAAAGAGAGTTTAGGTTTTTCATTAGAAAAAGCGCCTAAGAATAGGGAAAAAGGTAATTTACAGCGGGGGCAGAAACAATTCTTCAGGGCAAGAGTTATCAACATTATAAAAACTTTTTCCACAAGAGACAAGGGGAAGAGAATTCAAAATTCAAATTGCTCTATCGCTGAATGGTTAGATTGACAGAAGAGTTTCTCGTTTCTGGTTGCTCGTTTCTGGTTCAACTTTATCATTCGACTCCGCCTTGCTTCGCTCGAAAAAATACTTTATTGTGAACCCTTCGACAAAGCCTCAGGACCAAAGGCCTGTCGAGAACTGCTTTTAAACAGTTAAACCAGAATATCAACATAACTGACCCGATCGGGTCAGTTATGTTGATGATTTAAGAAAGACTTATTTGACGAGGCGGGATGGTTTGGTAAGAGAAATTATAATCTTGAAATGGAGAAAATTGCAGATTAAAAATTTAAACTTCTTTAAAGAGGACTGCGGAGTTTTGTTTACCCAACAAAGTGTCGCGGTCCTGGCCCGTTCACGAAAAGAAGACGAGGGCCTTTTCTTGGTTTAACAGCGAGTTCGGTATCAGGACCCTCCAGGGTGACGAACTCTCTAATAGGCAGGGTAGGGGTTTTAAGCCTAATTATGTGGCCATCAGATTCTTGATCAAGCACCCTGCCTGGGACTTGTTTTATTACTGTTACATTGCCTGCTGTTGCGATGACACCTTTTCTTACAAGTATTTGCTGTAGTTCGGTAGCGGGTTCCCATCCGACACCCTCTCTTTCTTGGTAAACTGTTACTCCCACTCTTAGCATTTTTTTGAAAGCTTGTTAAATAATGTAATTTTAAAATATTGTAACACCTGTTTTGATTTACGTTTAGGACGCTTAAAAGAATTTTTTAGTTTTTTAGTAAGGTTTTTTTGTCAGTGCTTTGATTGTCTGATCTATGGAAAAAGTTCGTGACTTACTGTTACCTGAGTAGTTTCGTCCTTTTCTTCTGTGGACCAGCTAATGCTTGATCCCGATCCTTCCAACACCACACTTAAATGCCTTACGGGTTGATGCGGAGCGAAAAAGAAACGAGTGTTTCCTGCCGGTCTCAACCCATGAGTTTTGGAAGCGGATATTTTCGGGAGGTTGAGTACAACAGTGGTTCTTTTGCTGTCTGTAAAGGCCCCGATCATTCCTGCAGGTCGTCTTTGGGGTGAGGTAAAAAAGATTTCTGTCTCCTCGGGATTTCTGCCCCCGCGGTCACTTATAGGAAAATGAATTTCTGTTACTTTTCCTACCATTTTTTGAAGTTTGAAGAAATATTTATCAAATTAATTGGACAAATTATAGGGTAATTGTCAATATTTAGCACCAAAATTGGTGTAGATTTGTTTCAGCAAC
>CAZWLF010000026.1:0-9270 GCA_964634805.1 uncultured Gammaproteobacteria bacterium | reverse complement strand
ATATCGCCAATTTTAAGGCTCTGGTATATTTAGCCTTAATTATCATCTTAATTAGATCTTAAGAGTTTTGTAATGGGTTCCGGGGTGGCAGAACCGGAAAAAACAGTTCAATACTTTTAGGTCTAGACAGCCCCTTGCTTTGAGTCTTTCCGGATTTGTTTGGAAAGACACTCAGGGCAGATACCATCTTTCATTTCTGGGCCTCTCCAACTGCTTGCGGCAGTAGTTGCTATTCTTACAAATTTGCCGCAATACATACACAGGGAGCGGTATTGTTTTTCGGGTCCGGAACTTGGCCAAAGGAAAGATCCTTCCGTTACCTCTTTCATGGTTTGTTTTTTGGCGATTAATAATTAAGATTTTGGTGTTTTTTCTTAACCCTTGTGGCCGCCTTAAGAATTGGTTTAATTAGCAACCTGGCCAAGGGGCAATTATCAGCGCCTCCGGCTCGGTTAATCGGTAATTAGGCAAAACTTTTTTAAATTGCTGGTAAATGGCTTCGGTGACAAACGGGGCGAAAGGGTGGACCAGTTTAAGGGAGGTGATCAACACTTCAAGCAACACCGGCAAGGCTTCTTCTTTTCTGTCCTTGACCGATTCAATATATTGGTCGCAAAAATCATGCCAGAAAAACTGGTAAATTTCTTCCAGCGCCTGGCCGAAACGGTATTTTTCCAAGTTTTTATTAACTGATTTAACCGTCTTTTCAAGCAGTTTTAACATTTCTTTATCGTTTTTTCGAATTTTTGATTTTGAAATTTGAAATTTATTTGGAACTTGGGATTTGGAATTTGGGGTTTCCAGATTTATATATATAAATCTGGAAGCATTCCATATTTTATTGCAGAAATTACGCATTGCTTCGATCTTTTTTTCCGACAAAGCAATATTGGAAGCCGGAGCCACTCCGTAAACTAAGGCCATTCTTAAGGCATCGGCGCCGTATTTTTGATAAATCTCGGTCGGGCTAACCACGTTGCCTTTGCTTTTGCTCATTTTCCGGCCTTTTTCGTCAACCACTTTAGCGTGAAGATGAACCAGCTCAAATGGTGTTTTGCCGGTTAAATAAAAGCCGAAAATCATCATTCTTCCCACCCAGAAAAACAAAATATCCCAAAGCGTGTCCATAACACTGGTGGGGTAAAAGTATTTGAAATCATCACCGCTTTTTTCCGGATTTTCGACGTTGAAACCTAAGGTGGTCAGTGGCCATTGGCCGGACAAAAACCAGGTATCAAAGGTGTCGGTTTCCTGCAAGATATTGGCAGACTGACAATTCGGACACTTGGTTTTTTGATCAACTAAGTAACCCGCTTTGATTGGCGCGTTTAAAGTTTGTAAACCGTTTTTAATCTCTTCAAAAGAATACTTATTTTTAATATCTTGGTATTTGCCGGAAATCAACTGATTATTTTTGTTAATAAAATTTATCTGGATTTCCGGGTTGCAGTCTAAACAGTACCAAGCCGGTATCTGCGGCCCCCAGACGATCTGGCGGCTGATGTTCCAATCCCGGATATTTTCCATCCAGTCCAAAAAAACCTTTTTGAATCTGGACGGAAATATTTTGGTTTCTTTGCTTTTAACCGATTTGATTACCGCCTTGGATAACGGTTTGGTTTTAACATACCATTGGGGAACCGGCAAAGGTTCGATTAAATTTTTGCACCGGTAGCAAATGCCGACGTTGTGGCGCAGCGGCTCCGTTTTAACTAATTTACCGGCTTTTTCCAAAAGTTCAAGAGTTTTCTCTCTGGCCTGTTTTGGGTAAAGCCCGTCAATTTCTTTGATAGTATTGATCATTTTGCCGGAAAGCTCGATGCAGGAAATTGTCGGCAATCCGTGTTTTTGGCCGATTTCAAAGTCGGTGACATCATGAGCCGGAGTGATTTTTAAAGCGCCGGTGCCGAAATCTAACTCAACCAGTTCGTCAGCAATAATTGGCACCTCTTTGTTGATCAGAGGAACAATCGCGGTTTTGCCGATTAGATTTTTATGTTTTTTATCTTTGGGATTAACGGCAACGGCAACGTCGGCAAAAATCGTTTCTGGTCTGGTGGTGGCGATTTGGATCGAGTCATAATCTAAATAATAAAGGAAGCTATCCCTTTCTATGTGGTCTACTTCCAGATCGGAAAAAGCGGTGCCGCAGTGGGTGCAGTAATTGACGATTCTTTCCGCCCGGTAAAGCAGGCCGTCTTGGTGGAGCTTTTTGAAGGTGGCTAAAACTTGTTTGACAATTTCCGGCTCCAGACTGTAGTGGTAGCGGCTCCAGTCCAAGGAGAAGCCTAAGTCTTTCATTTGGAATTGGTTTATTTTCCGGTTTTCTTCAACAAAATCCCAGATCATTTTATATAAGGTTTTCCGGTCGTAATCGAAACGGGACTGGCCTTGTTTTTGGAGTTTTTTTTCAAAAACAAATTGGGTTTCAATCCCGGCGTGGTCACCTCCGGGCAGCCATAAAACCGGATCACCCAACATTCGGTGGCGGCGGCATAAAATATCCTGGATAGTAAACATGGCGTGGCCGATGTGCATCGGGTCGTTGGCATTAGGCAGAGGGAGAATAATGGTGAAGGGTTTTCTCCGCCAGCCGGCGGAGGGGTCTTTTTTTGGAGTGAAGTAGCCGGACTCTTCCCATTTTCGGTAAATTTTCTCTTCAAACTGGTCGGGCCGCCAACATTTTTCCATGATAGGGGTATTTTAGCATAGGTACAGCCGATTTTTAACCCACCTTCGCTAAAGCTTCAGTGGACGGACCTATTTTGCTATGGTCTAATGAATAAGTTGTCTTTTTGTCAGTTCAGTTCGATCCTGGATCGAAATCCTAAAATGATCCGAGATCGTGATTATTTGAGCGGAAGATGGCATGGGCAAAAAACGTATACTGTTTTATAATTGCTGTTATGGGAGAAGAAGGCAGGGATAAGGAGAGGACAATCGGTCAGTTTGTCTGCTGGGTACAGAAAGCGGCGGATGGGGGTAGGATTGACCGTAGCATGGCGCGGCGAGTCGTTCGGATAGAGAAACAGTTTGGTGGCGCGGCAGTATTGCCGGTCAGTAAGTGGGGTCAGGCCGTTGAAGCGGTTTGGAAAGGAAGAAAAGGGACTCTTTTCAATGTTCTCGCTTGTAATAATTCGCGTGTAGGGAACACTCGCGGCTCCGGCAGCAGGGCTTTGCATGATGGAAAGGAGCCCTTGCAAGGCTGTGGTTGCCGGCGCAGGGCACCTAAACACGGGTGCAACCCCGGTCGTCCTATAAAGATAAGGGTGCCGAGAGAGACTGAAGAATAGCATTTTTTCAGCATTATCAATTGAGTAATTAAATTTATTATAGGAAAGCCAGAGGTGACAACTTTGGGTCAGCTTCCGGAGTGGTTGGGAAGATAAGATGCCGGTGCCAAAACCATCAGACAGGTAGAAAGGGCATTAAACCAGTATGGCCCGGCGGCGGTAATAGACCCTTTAAAAAGGGAGAGGATACTTCAAGCCGACCGGAGTGGAAGCGGGGTTGTTTTTGAGGTAATTTCCGCTGGATTGGGGAAAAGCGAGTCTTTTTCTTGGAAGCACGAAACAAGCTCTTGTTCGGGTGACGGAACCTTTCGTTCTACCCGGGGCTTTAGCAGGCCGAGAAGGCTGGGAGGGAATAGGCGAAGAAGGTGAGAAAGTGGTAAAATTAGTTGTGGCAGATAGGATTAGGTATTATCCTGTTCATAACGAACCTGGCGGTGGTGTACTTCCAGAAGACGATAGGAAGGAAAGAACCTGGGCTGGTGTTTCAACTTCTCTTCAGGCGGTAAAGCCCAGAGGCGGACCAAAAAGAAGGGGAAAAGTTGTCTATGTTTCTACTAGGGATTTAGTTGGAGACGAAGGGAGAATAATCCGACGCACCGATTTATCCGGCCAGGGTTTAGTGAGGAGAGGTAGAAGGCATCAACCAACTGGAGTGGAAATTGGTAAAGGTCCAAGACTTTGGCGAGTTACTCGGCCAACAGATAAGCAGGTGGCTGTTGTTTACGACGAAGAACGGGGGTTAGTAAGAGCGGTTCCTGCCAACCAGGTTTCTCTTTTGGGTGTTCGAGATCCTGCTTTGCATTATTCCACCCAACTCCGAAGGGGAGCGTTGAGTGTTGATGATTACCATCAAGGGGGAGGGCAGGTTTTTACTGACGTGTCTATAACTTTCTGTCAGACTTCGGAAAGAGCCAGTTGGTGGTCGGGAGAAGGGTCAGTTGGCAGAAACGTTCGGCCCGCTTTTTCCGAACGGGTTCATCGCCAATCCCGTTCCCAGCGGCCGCGCCACGGTGCTGTTGGACAGAGGACGGGTAACAAAGGATTTCTTACTGAAGACAAGATTCCTTTTTAAAGAAAACTTTTAAAAAACTCCAAATCTCTTTCAACCACCTGGTCCCAGTCTTGTTTTAGATTGTGGTCGCTTTCCGGGTAAACAAAATAGTTAATTTCTTTGTCTAAACTTTTCATTTGGTCAACAAAGTCATCAGACCATTTTTGGGGTACCAAATTGTCAGCGCCGCCTTGGTGGAGTTGAATCGGCGCGGCAATATCGTTTAAAAAAGTTTCGGTTGAAAATTGGGAGGCTTGGTAATCTTTTTCAAAACCGGAAATTTTGTCATAAACTTCTTTTCCCAACTGATCAAGCTTTTCGTAATCATCCATGTAGCAGAGAACCGAATCCGGGAATTTTTCCGTCACCGGCGCCCAAAGAGTGGTCGGATAGCCCTTTCCGCTTATTTCTAAAACTGACAAAGCAATCTGGCCGCCATTAGAGTGCCCCCACAAAAATATTTTTTCCGGATCGGCTTGGGGCAAGTTTTTTATCGAGGCGATCAGATTAAGAACGGTAACCGGCCGGTAAAATCTGGATTCTAAGATATCAGCAGAAGGCGAATCCGAACCACCGAAACCTAAAAAGTCGGGCGCTAAGGTAATAAATTTGTTTTCAGCAAACTTTGCTGCCGAATTCCTGGTGCCTAAACCGGTAAAGTAAATCTCGTCATCAGCATAACCGCGGATCATCACGATTAGCGGTAATAAGCTTGACTTCGGAGTTAAGGGCAGATTGAGCATGCCGGTAACTTTCTTATCATCAGTTAAATATGAAAAAAGCCAGGAAGTATATTTTTCTTCCTCCTTGATTACTTTTTCCAAAGTTATTTTACTGCCGGGATAATCGCGGTTTTTGAGATTTTCAAAACTGTATTTTTGAAGCGGTTTGGGCTTGATCTCTTTTGGCTGATCGCTTAAGGGGGAGATAAAGTTCCTGGCTATTTCCTGATTGGTAATCAGCCAATATCCGCCTCCGACCAAGAGGACTAGAGCGATGCTAAGGAGAAGGGGCTTTTTTATCACCCTGATATCTTAACAAAACTTTGCCAAACCGGGAAACGAGTGTCTAATTTCGGATTGTAGACTTGACGATCCTGGATCGTCAAGCCTACAGTGCAGTGACTGGGAGAGAGTTTGAACCTGACGATCCAGGATCGTCAAAAGCTGGAGTTGGTGAGCGATGCGGTGATATAACAAAGTTGTGGCAAGACGAATAGTAAAACCCGTTTTACGGACATCTTGCTTGAGAGAAGATTGCTCTTGGGAAGAAACAGCGGCAGCCTGACTGGAATTAAGAGTAAAGGAACAGGCGCATTGCCCCAGCACCAGACCCGCCGTTGCGAAGTCGGCGCGGGGTTTCTACGTACCACGTAGGGTGCATAAGCAGGCCGCGAACCATTTCGGTATATGGGGCGAGCATCCCCGGGAAAAGGAAGCCACGGGCTTTAGCCCGTGGAGGATTCACTTAGATAGTTATGATCCCCATTTTTCGAGCCATCGTCGGTGGTTGTTTTTTTAAGAATAGTTAATGGGCACCGTGCTGGCTGGGCCGCTTATGTTGACGGTCATAGAGGTCGGGAAACAATGTACGGAAAGACAAAATATTACTATTTTGCCGGAGCCGGCAAGAGAGAGGGAGGAGGATGATTTTTTCTATTGACAACAGACACTTCCTGAACCTATGCTGGAGATGTGATTAATAAGGGGTTTTTCATCATTTTTTTACTATCTTTTCTTTTGCCGAGTCCGGCTTGGGCTCGAGTGAGCGGGTTTGGTCAGCTTTTAGGAGGGGAATCGAAGCAAGAAACGATTTTAAACCGTTTCGGCGATTTGTTGGATTTCTTGATTGGACAGGAGAGAGAAGAAGAACTGGCCCAATCTTCGACCGCTGATGTTTTGGGGGTGACCAGCCTATCTGATCCGGAACCAACAGTTTCGGAACTAACGGTAGTAGTTTTAGGAGATTCAATGGTAGATGTTTTAGGAGGGGGTCTGCCTCAGCTTCGGACCGCTTTGGAAAAATATTTTCCTAAAACAAAATTAAATCTTTACAACTTCGGTGTCGGCGCTACCGATATGGAATACGCTTTGTTCCGGCTGACTAATAGCTATCAATATATGAACAGGAGTTATTCCCCGGTTCTCTCGGTAAATCCTCACGTTTTAGTTTTAGAATCTTTTGCTTATAACAATTTTGGCGATAGTCAGGAAGGTTTAGACAAGCAATGGCTCTTGATTGCCGAAATAATCGATTTAACTAAAAAGATTTCCCCAGAAACAAAAATAGTTTTAGCCAGTACTATTGCTCCAAATTCATTGGTTTATGGCGACGGTATTGATGGCATCAGTTGGCCGCCGGATCAAAAGATGGCCAGAGTGGAAACGGTTAAAAAATATTTGCAGAATATGATTAATTTTGCCACTTCCGAAGGTTATCCTTTGGCGGACGCCTTTTACCCGTCAATGAATGAAAACGGGCAGGGGAAGTTGGAATATATCAGTGTTGCCGACCATTTGCATCTTTCCGGTCCGGGCGGAGTTTTATTTTGTCAGAAAGTAGCTGAGACAATCAGCGGTTTGTGGTAGGATAAATTAACTTCAAAAACAGATAAGCCCAAAGGCACTTAAAAGAGCAATTTTGATTTTCTTTTTAGTCTGGCTGGTCCCGACAATAATTTTTTTGCTGGTTCGTTTGTTTCGGGCAATTTTCGGTTAAAATTTTTTACATCAGGCTTGTTGGTTTAAGATTTTGATATTTTTATGGCCACTGAGACTTTTTCAAAAAACTTTTCTCCTGTCAATCGGTTCAAAAGGCGGATCGGTAATTTTTTCGTATTTTCTCCGTTTCTCTTGGTAAGTCTTTTTCTGTTTGCTCCGCCCGTTTTGGCTTATGGTTGGAGAGAAACTACCAGAATGCCTTATGCTGGTGGACCTTACCGCTCCTTGGTTTTTGATGAGGCGAACAGAAGAATTTATTTAATTGGCGCCAGAGAGGGACCAAATTATCCTGATCATCCTTCGAATTTAACCTTTTTGGGTGTTTTAAACAATGATCTTTCCATCACTTGGTCCAACATGTCTAATCTTCCGTTGCGTTTAGGAAGCAATTCAGCCGTTTTATATCAAGGCAGTATTTTTAGCATTGGCGGAGAAGATGGCAGTTCTACCGGTTATTCCGGTAACAGGATAAAAAATATCTACCAGGGAGTTTTGAACACTTCCGGTCTGGTTACCGGGTGGAGCAACCGCAGTGATATGACTTTGCCAAATTCGTCTTCCCGGGGTCAGGCCCTTGTTTATAATGGCAATATCTATTATTTTGATGGACACAATAATAAAATATTAAAATCAAGTGGTGGTTCTTGGCAGCAAGTGGGATCTTTTCCGCCGGGATTATTTTTTTCAAACGTTGATAGATTTACCGATTTTACCGTCGCTGTCTCCAATAATAGAATTTACCTTTCCGGAGGCCAGGTAGCCAATAGCAACGCGTCAATTAGGTGTCAATTAAATAGCGTTTATACTGCTAATTTTAATGCCGATGGCGTGATTGGTTCTTGGCAGAAAGTCCGGGATCATCCCGACGATGTGGTTCAGGATAGAGCCGGAAGTGGCGCAGATCTGGATTTCTGGGGTATTAAAGCCTATCACTTGGCAGTGGTGCATGGCGGTTATCTTTACATTGTCGGCGGCTCAAGCGCAAATTTTACCGATAATTGCCCCTTACCTAAGACTACTTATCCGGGCAGCAATACTTTTGTCAACGGATTGACCGGAAGGACTTACCAAGCCAAGATTGCTTCTGACGGATCTTTGGGGGAATGGCGGCTTGTTGGTTGCCAATCCGGGGCTGATTGCACCCAGTTTGATTCTTTGCTTTGGGGAGGTAACAACGGTTTTGGGGCTCATCTCGGTGGCGCTTTTATCTACCAGGACAAGCTATTTTTGTTGGGCGGCCTTAATTACCCTGGTTTCACCAGTAAAGTGGTTTATCTGGACTTAGATTCACCTTCTTCTTATGCCTGCAGCGGTATCACCGCCCCTGATAGTGTGGTTCAGGGTTCAACTGTGGAGGTGTCAGCTAATGTTGCTAACCCCGGCGATGTTAAGGAGGTTGGTTTTTATTATGTTACCGGGGATTTGCCTGCCGACCAGTATTGCAACACGTCTGTTTGGGTGAATAAGTTTGCTATTGATCAAAGCGCCGATGGCGGTTGGAGCGCTTCCTGGAATACCACTGGCGTTGCTCCGGGCAACTATTTTTTGGTGGCCAATGTTTTTGAAAATAGTGGTTACTGGTGTACCGGCAACCCCGGCGGTGTTTGTGGCAGTGGCGCTAACCAAGCCTGTCCTTGCCGGAAATCGGTTGTGATAACGGTTTCGACGCCGACTCCCACTCCGACACTCACTCCAACCCCGACTGTTACCCCGACTCTTACCCCGACTCTTACACTATCCTACTATACGATTGCAGGTTATATAGTGGATAGTACCACGGGTACGGGTATTTCCGGAGATAGCGTTAGTATTTACGATGATGCTTTAAAACAGACGGTAACTGTTACTACAAATTCTACCGGGCGTTTTGCGTCTCCTTCAAATTGGGCAAGAAAGGGTGATTATTATGCAGTCAGGCCTCAGACACCTTCAGGTTATGTGGGGCCTCCGGGATCTACTACAGTTGGATGGACTTGGAATCATTGTACTTCCACAGATACGCCTCTGGGCAGTTCAAGTTATGAGTGTCAAATAGTAAGTGTGAATGACTGTGCGGGACCATCCGGCAGTGGTGTTACAGAAAGATGTAATTTTAGTCTTACGCCTGTTTCACCAACCCCCGCCCCAATCCCAGGCGATGTTGACAAAAACGGCAGGGTTGACGGTCTGGATGTGATTTATTTGATTTCTTATTTAGGCAACATCG
>CAZWLF010000025.1:0-9282 GCA_964634805.1 uncultured Gammaproteobacteria bacterium | reverse complement strand
CCGGGGGTGTTCTAATAATCGTCTTCGTTACTGGTCCCAACATAACGCCGGGATTTTTGCTGTCTTGAAATAACAGGAATCACGACCCAGGATCGAAATATTCCGACTACCCACCCCCGGGGTAAACCACAATGATTAAATGAACCAATGGACAAATGATGAAATTAAACCTTCACTCCCTTCGGCCCGATGGCAACAACAGAAAAACTATCTTTGGAAAATAAGTCCTCGGCTACTTTCCTGACATCAGCCAAAGTTACTTTATTTAACAAATCCAAATTTTCTTCTATGGTCCGGATCTTTCCCTCCAAAAGCCAGGTCTCGCCGATAACATCGGCGATACCGGAAGGGTCTTCCAAAGAAAGCAAAAACCGGCCGTTAAAACAGCTTTTGGCGTCTTTTATCTCAGCGGCGGTCACTGTTTTGGCAAAATTTAAAATTTCGTCTTTAATCAATTTGACCGCCTCTTTTACTTTGTCGCTTCTTAAACCCAGCTTAACCCCAAAAACTCCGGTTTCCTGGTAATAGTCGACGTAAGAGTGGATATAATAAACCCAGCCCCGCTCTTCCCGGATCTTAATCCAAAGCCGGGAAATAGTATTGCCGACCAAAATCATTCTTAAAACCGCCAAAGGCCAGCGGCGCGGATCGGCTAAATCAAAAGAAGGCAGACCAATAACCAAATGGGTTTGCTCCACTTTTTTAGATTCAAAAACCGTTTGATTAATTTTTTCTTCAAAACTGACTTTACTTTTCTTAACTACCCGGTCAGAATATTTGCCAAAATATTTATCCGTCAAAGTCCGGACTCTTTTCCAATCGCTCTTTTTAATTCCTCCGGCGATGGCCAAAACCATATTCGAAGGGTAATAAAACCGGTTTTGGTAGTTGATAAAATCTTTTCTTTTTACTCCGTTGATCACTTCCTTTTTGCCGATTATTTCCCAGCCCAAGTTGGTATCGCCGAAAATCGCTTTTTCAAAAAGGTCGTCCACTTTGTCAATCGGCGTGTCTTGGTACATATTATATTCTTCAATAATTACCCCTTTTTCTTTGTCAATCTCCTTTTGCCTTAAAAGCGAATTGAAAACAATATCCGAAATCATATCCAGCATAAACTCCAGCTTGTCCGGGGTGCTTTTAATCCAATAAGAAGTGGTTTCTTTGCTGGTAGAAGCGTTGTTTAAAGCGCCGATTTTGTCCATTTCTTTTCTCAGTTCAGTCGCATCCGGCCTTTTTTTGGTGCCCTTAAAAGCCATGTGTTCCAAAAAATGAGCAATGCCCCGGTTTTTTTCTTCCTCATTTTTGGAGCCGACGCCAACCAAGAGCTTCACCGCTAAAGAAGTTGACCCGGTGGGAATAAAAACCAACCGGAGATTGTTTTTAAGAGTGGTTTTAAAATAATCAAACATTGGCTCAGATTATAGAACGAGAGGCGAGAGAAGACAAATTGACGCAATCCCAAATCATGATCGCTCTAAGAAGTGTTTTCGATCCTATTTCCGCGACCGCATCGCTTCAGCATCCTATTTTTGATCCGGTCAAGTTTATCCCCGTGAACAGTCACCAACACAGACTCCTCAAGAAACCCGGCATCCGCCGCCGCGGTGGCATCCCGCAAGACAATTTCAATCCTGCTAAAAATCAACTCTACCGCCTCCGGATCATCCAAAGATCTTGCTTTTCTAACACATCGGCCCACTTTTGTTCTCAAATATGAAACACCGGCGCGATAGGTTATTTCGCATTCCGATTCCGTCATTTTAAACTGATTATAGATTTTACCAACCGAAGTTTCAAGATTAAGATCCTGCTTAAACAAAATCAACTTTCTTTTAAAATCCTATCTCGCTTAGAGCGGCAATCGCGCTCTTTTTACAAAAAACTCTTAATTGGCATCAGCCCGCCTTCTTTGTTATAATCTTGTCTACCGCGGGAGTAGCTCAGCTGGCTAGAGCGTCTCCTTGCCAAGGAGAAGGTCGCGGGTTCAAATCCCGTCTCCCGCTCCCGTCTTTCGCCAAGGCTGCAGACGGGTAGTTGTATTACGCCTATATTCTCCAAAGTTCAAAATCCAAATTTTATATTACGGTTATACGTCTGACCTAATCCGATAGTACACCCCCACAGGGTGGGTTACTTATTAAGGAAGCTCGACAACGGAAGTATCTTTAAAAAACTTTGGCAGGAATAATCTGAAAAAAGTGGTCAAAAGAACGTTATTTAAACTTCAAAGATAGAAACAACGCCGACTTTCCTACAAAAACCAAAATCTATTCCTGTCTAAATCTCAGCTGGCAAAACGGTCTTCCAAAAAGCCCGCCGCGGCAAACCCTTTCTTCCTCCGGTTCCATATCGTATGGTTTAGGAGGCAAAAGATGAATCGTTCTTCCTTGTGGGGGAAACACTCTCGCCCTAAAAAATTCGGAGCCTGTATCAGGGTCATATTGCTCAAAAACATTCACCCTAAAACCCGCAGGAGGATTAGTTCGGAGAGCCTCACCGACTCGCGTTATCACCAGACTATTGGGCTCGCTGGTATAAGCTACTACGTCGAGGTCGTTCCCTTTTCCCATTTTTGGCCTGCGCCGCCGGGCATTCCTGACGGTACTGCCAACGGCCCAAACGACCGTCTCCTGTCCGGCTGCCCGTTGAAACCAATCTCCGACCCGAAGAAGATTGTTTCTATCAACTTCAGGCAAGGTCGCCAAATACTTCTTCTGGTCAACTTCTTTTGGATTAGATGGCCATCTTAACATATGCTCAAGACCTTATTTTACCACTCTGGCACTCTCAGAGACAAACAAAGCCGTACTCATCTATCCGCCTTGTACCATCACCATCCACTATACCTAACCGAAGTTTGCTCCTTAAAAAGCTCTCTAAAAATAGCCAAGACCTTTTCCAGGACAGCCGCAGAAAAATAGTTTAATGATTTAAATCATTAAACTATTTAGGCGCCGGAGCGGTGTTTTAAAATCAGACTGGCAGTTAAGGCTCTCTCGGAAGCTCGAAGAAGGCCGCCTTTCAAATTACTAATCTCTTCGATCTCTTTCCAAATATTCTTATAACAGCCGATTTTGGGGTTAATGTTTTGATAGGTTTTTTTGGCTTGTTTCAGAAACTGTTTGGCTAACTCCACCCTGTCTTGGTAAAGCCAATAGGAAATTCTTCTTAAATCTGTTGATAAGTTAAGCAGATCGAGGTTCATATCTTAAAACACTGTCTGACGATTTTGATAAAACTGTCTTTAGTTTCCCGTCGAAGTATTTCCTGACTATCGTTGCCAAAACCAGGCCTGAGGTTTATCAGCGCGATTAAATCGATTTTATTATTCTTTAAATCTATTCCCCCGCCCCAGATATCCTCCTGTCTTCCGGTTTCAAGAAGAATTTTTTCTCCGTCAGCATGCCATTGACCGCCAATAACCATTTCCCCTGTGGCAATATTGACTACTATTTTAATATAGCCGCCGTAATCTTTTTCCGCTTCTTTAATATCTTCGGGAGTTACCCGAACGCCTATTTTAACCGCTGTCATTACCAGATTTTACCACTCCCCGCATCCCCCAGACCAAAAGCAATACCCAGGGGTAAAAAAGAGAGTTATTAAAAAACGAGTGGACAATAACCGGGAAAATCAGCCATAAAGGTCTTAGGCCGACTACCCAAAACAAAAAGGCGATTAAACCCACCGCTCCGGCAGCAGCCCAAACCAACAAAAAGCTGTTATCTGCTTTATTGCCATCGGCGCTGGCTAATTGATAGTTGTTAAACCCCGCCCCGATTAAAGGATTCTCTTTAATCACCTGCCAGCTCTGCCGCCAATTTTCAAACCGGGCATAAGTCGAAGCCGTCCGCATCAAGTTGCCGCCTTCCCCTGCCGGTCTGGGCAAGACAAAGAAAATCAATACCGAAATCATTAACCAGAGAACAAATTTCCCGGCAACCAGGCCCTTGCTGAAAATGTTGGCAAAAGAGGAAAACAAGCCTTTAAAGTTTTTAACAAAGAGGTAGTAAAAAGCCCAGCCGAAAAGCAGGACCAGCCAGGAAAGCCAACTGCTCCTCGAATAGGTAAGGGCCAGGGTGGCCAGCAAAAACAATTTTTTAAAAAAAGTCGGTCTTTTCCTGCTAAACTCCAGCCCCAAACCAAGAACCAAAACCAGGCCCATGAAATTCGGGTCCAGAAAGGTTCCGGTCAGCCGAAAATAATGATCATCCCAGCCCAAATATTTTAAATAAGTTAAATCAGGCCAGAAAAAGTATTGAATCCAGCCGAAAACGGCGGTCCAAAAAATACCGCTCCGCAAAAGTTTATTCACTTGGCCAATCCTTACTTCGCCGCCGTCAACCAAAACCCGAACCGCAAAGTAAACACCGGAGAGAAGTACAAAGCGGGTTAAATAAGCCAAACCAAAAATACTCGGCCCAACGCCCCATTTAGATAAGGCGGTCAACCAGCTTAAAAAAGCAACCGCGATAAAAATACCAAACCGGTTCGCCATCTTGGATCGTTTTAAATCTTCGATCCAGGATCGCTTTTTAATCAACAACCAAACCCATACCAGGACTAAGACCAAATCGTGGAGATAAATACTAACCCCGTTAATCCCCAAGGGCAGTTTCTCAAGCTGGCCAAAAGGAAAAAGGGCAAAAATTAGAAATAAAAAAACTCTGCCCCAGAACATGATGATTAATTCTAACATTTTCGAAGAGAAGACTGGCTCTCTCCCGCTTTCAGTTCCGATTGACCGTCTTTGACTTCTGTGTCTTAAATTTTCTATATTATTATTAATGAGATTTTGGAAATATTCTTTGGCGATTCTTTTCACCACGCTTTTTTCTCTTTACCTAATCGTCTCCTGCCAGCCTAAACTGTTAAACCAGAAAGGTTCCTGGGACAAGGAAAACTTGACCGGCCAGTTTGTCTCCTCGGAAAATAAAGCTCTTTTTAACGGCCGGGTAATAGAACCGGCGCCGCTTTTGGCAGAAAAAGAGTCCGCCCCGAAAGTTTTGGGCGAAAATAACGAACCAAAAAGAATTGAGATTGATCTGACCAGCCAAAGACTTTACGCCTACGAAGGCGGCCGCCAGGTTTTTAATTTTTCAATTTCCTCAGGAAAGTGGGGTAAAACTCCGACAGGATTTTTCCAGATCTGGATTAAGCTCCGCTACACTAAAATGGAAGGCGGTTCAAAAGCTTTAAACACTTATTATTACTTACCCAACGTCCCTTACGTTATGTTTTTTTACAATGAACAAATCCCCCGGTGGCGCGGTTTCGGCATCCACGGCACTTACTGGCACGATAATTTCGGTCATCCCATGTCCCACGGCTGTGTTAACATGAAAACAGAAGAAGCGGCTCTGCTTTATTACTGGGCCAATCCGGAGTTAAAAGGCAGATCAAGCATTTCTGCCGGCAAAGACAACCCGGGAACCCCGGTAATCATCTATGGCAATGCGCCGGCAAATTAAAGCTCCGAAGGATGATTATCCTTCGCTACACCCCATACCATTCGGTACAGGACTTCACTCAGAATGACCAAATTGAAACAATTACTGTTCGAGCCTGTCGAGAACCGACTTTTAATCAATCCTTCTCGACTCGCGGACTCCGCTCGAAGGATAAACATCAGTCAGCACCTCCAAAGCGGATCGCTCTAATATTAAATGGGTAAATGACCAAATGATTAAATGACCAAATTGAAACAATTACTGTTCGAGCCTGTCGAGAACAAATTCCACCAATTCTTCTCGACTTCGCTATGCTTCGCTCGAAGAATAATTTGATCCCCTAACAGGTTCTAAATGATAAATATTGGTGCTTAACGAAACGATTAATGACAAATGAGAAATGACCAAATAATTACAGCTGGTCCTCGTAGCGATTGCTTAAAGTATCTAAGAAGAAAACCAAGTCTTGAGTATCAACTCTTTTATTAAAATTAAGATCCTGCTGAATTCCGGGGCCTTGCCGGCCGATAGCAGATTTCAGCTGGGAAAAATCAATACTGTCAACCACTCCGTCGCCGTTAATATCACCCGGCTCAAGTTCCGCTCCGGTCCAATTAAAATAATTTTCCCCGCTATGTAAAGTAATATTCTCCTCCCCTAACCAGCAATGCCCGGTTTGATTATTTTCGCAAAATCTTCTGGCTAAGTGAACCGGGCCTTTGATTAAAACTAAATATTTTCCGCCGGAAATTAAATCCGGAACAACGACACTGCCCCGGCCGATCGCCTGATCATCAAAAACAACCGGAACGCCATTAAAAGTCTTAAGATAATTGTCAACTCTTACCAAAACCTTGACACCTAAAACGGGAATATCGCTAACCACTACCGGCTGGCCGTTAATCTCGTAACCAGTACCGCCAAGTTTTATTTCAAAATTCAGCCTGGCGCTGTCGGCCGGCACTGTCGGGCTTGGACCGCTGGTCGGGCTAGGTCCGGTGGTCGCCGTCGGGCGAGTGGTTGCTGTTGGCTGAACGGTTACAGTCGGGCGGGTAGTCGGAGTCGCTGTCGCGCCGGGCCGATAAATATCAATCTGTCCACCGCTCAAAACAATCGGTATCTGGTTGCCGTTGCGATCCAGGAATTTAGCGTTTTCGATTGTCAACGGTGAATTGCCGCCGGTTCCACCCCTGAAGGTAATCGTTAAAAGAGTGCCGGAACCGCTAAGCGGAGGGTCCGGGTTCAATCTAGTAACTGCAATTGAACCAATCAACCCATCGGAAATATTGGGGCTGGTCCAGAAAGGATCGTTAGCGTCACCTGATTGACTCATAAAGTCCCCTTTGGTCCAGCTGACATAATCCAACACCGACTCCTGGTAGCGAACATCAAACTGAAAACCGTAAAGATCGGTAATATCAACAATATCAACATTAACGGTAGTCTCTTGGTCTGGATTCACCGTCTGGCTGGCAGGAGAAAAGCTAATTATCGCCCCGCCGCCCAAGCCGCAAACCGAAACAGCAACCGGGATTAAAACCTGATCCGGATTAGCCAAATCCAAATCCCGGTCCAAAGTCGGATCACTGCTGCCCCTGGTTCCTTTAATATTGTATGAAATTAAGTCAAGATCAAAAGAACCGGCGCTTTTACCCTTGACCTCAATCACCGCCAAGTCAAAGACTTCGCTATTGGGAACCTCCAGCGCGGTACTTAAAACAGTCAGGTTTAACCTTCCCGAAGTCTGATTGTAAATACTGGCCAGATAAGCCGAATGGAACGTTACCGAAGTAATCTCTGCTTTGGATTCGTCAAAGACAAATGATAGTTCAGCGGCGCCGACGTTAAAAGATTCGGGATTCAGTTTCAGGTATATTTTGTAAATCTGGTCGTTGAGACAAACCGAAACCGGAGAAGGCTGAAGACTCAAAGAAATTGTTCCGTAAGCGGCTTGTTTCCGCAATTCCAAGGTTCTTTTGACCAGAATAGCCACCGAGAGCAACCCTAAGAGGCTCAGAGCAATAAAAACAAGTGCTCTAAAACTTTGTTTTCTGACCATTAAGTTTGACATCGATAAGAAAGTCAATCTAAATCCACTTACAGTACTATATAATAGTATAAACTAAATTTCTTCAAGAGCCAGTCGTCTTCCCCTTCGAAAGTTTCCCGGACTAAACTCAAAAGTCCGAATTAGCGGCTAATCGCCGCCTCGACCCCGCAACGGCCGCCGTCAAAAAGACCGGAACAGTTGGCCGCCTCTCCCATTCTTGACTCAAACAATACGGAAGCGATGATCATCAGCACCAAGAGGAAACTTAAAATGAAAAGGGGCAAAAAACCTTGGTTTTTTGCTGATTCGAGTAGTTTTTTCATTTTTTCCTCCGAAATTGACAGGCCGGAACAAATATAGATAGTATCCAAAACAAGACGAGGAAAATCAAGAATGAAAAAGGTTTTTTTTAAAAACCAGGACCAACTATTGCTAAAAATAAAAATAAATGTTTAAAATTATGTAGCGGTCATGGCTAACCACCAAAAACACGAATTACCCAAAATGAACCTGTTAAAAAAAATCGCTATCCCGGCGCTGATTTTGGTATTCTTTCTCTTTTTCGCCAAAGCTTCCTTGGCCATCGCCGGAGATTTGAACGGAGACGGCCGGGTGGATATTAGCGACCTGGTTTTGGTAGGAGCTAATTTCGGCAGATAAGGAGATTGAGGAAAACGACAAGAATACCATTAAACACAACGATCGTCGTTCTTAATTGTATCAAGCTTCCGAATTTTAAAACTAACCAAAATCAAAAAAAGTGTGTATAATAAAAATTGAATGAGAAAATTAGTTAAGTCCGCCGGCTGGTTACTCCTGTTCTTTTTCTGCTTTAGTCTTCCTTTACAAGCTCAGTCTACTGCTACTGTTTTGGTTGGACCGGAAGATCAGAGCATTGAAATAAATCAGGAAACAAAAGTGAATATCGCCATCATTGGCGCTGATCAGGTTTATGGTTTTCAGATGGATCTCCGTTATAATCCCCAAACTTTGGAATTTACCGGCTGGCAGGAAGGAGAATTTATCAAAAGGGAAACGGCCAACAACCCCTTCTGGGTTAACCCGGAAACTAATGAACCGGGGCTGATTAAGGGAGTCGCTGTTACCAGAATTGGTCCCGATCAGCCAGTCAGTGGAGCGGGAACATTATTAAGTTTTAATTTTAAAGGATTGGCCAATGGAGTTTCTCCGGTCGGGATCGAAAATCTGATCTTTTCAGACCAATTCGGCAACCGATTGCCGGTTTCAACAGTTGACGAGCAAATCGGTGTCGGCAGTGGAACAATCAGCAATCAAACTCCGGAAAAATACGCCGATCAAGCAACGGTTTCACCAACCAAAGCGCCTGATAAAACCAGGTTTATCAAACTTACCGGAATCAAAAATCTAATCAATTGGGTTCTGAACCTCTTTTCCAAAAAGACCGGCAGACAACGGCCGCCCTTATAAAAGGAGGTCAACCACCAGAAGTCTTTCTCTGACAAGGCGGTTCTTCGAAAAGTTCCCGGCGACAATGTCCGCCCGAAAGAGAACGACCAGCACACTGTGGCTTTCCTGCAAGAAGAGGATAATCGCAAAGGGGGTCTCCTCTCCTCCTTAGTTCAATTCTTTCGGGAGCCTTTCGCTTAAAGCTATTTCTTCTGCCCATCAAAAGCCTAAACTTCTCTCCGTCCCTCCCTCCCTCTCTCCCCTTTGTCATCTCTTAAAAAGTCTAACTGCTAAAAAGATTTTGACATTATAGGATGAAAGCGGTAAAATAGCAACATGGGGGAAGAAAAC
>CAZWLF010000024.1:0-9294 GCA_964634805.1 uncultured Gammaproteobacteria bacterium | reverse complement strand
TGGATAGTCCACCCCCGGGGTGTTGGGCAGATTTTCACCCCGGGGGTGAATTCAGTCGTGCGACGGGGTAAAAGTTCAGGATGACAGGAATAAATAGTTTTGAAACTGATTCATGGTAAAGAATCAATCTTTAATGATTAAATGACTAAATGACTAAATATAATGTTATTTCCTTCGGTTCAGCGATTTTGGATATTTTCTTAGTTTCAGACGGGTTTAAGCTGGTCAAGAACGGAGAGGAAAGTGTTATCTGCTATAAATATGGCGAGAAAATCGAAGTAGAAAAAAGAGTTATCTGCAGTGGCGGCGGCGGCACCAACACCGCCGCCAGTTTTTCCCGTTTTGGTTTAAATTCGGCGGCAGCGGCCCGTTTGGGCAATGACCCTTTTGGTAAAATGGTCATTGCCGAACTGGAAAAAGAAGAAGTGGCTACCGGCTTGCTCTCGGTCAAGGATGAAGAAACTGACAGTTCGGTTATTCTCTTAAGCCCGGACGGGGGCAGGACAATTTTGGTCTGCCGGGGCCAGACTAGATTGGAAATAGCCGATCTTGACTGGGAGGCGTTAAGCGCCGATTGGTTTTACATCACTTCTTTGGAGGGCAACTTGGAGCTGGTGGAAAAATTAATAAATTTTGCTCGGGAAAAGGGGATTAAATTAGCTTGGAATCCGGGAAAGTTAGAGTTAGTCAATAGAGAGCTGGTTAGCCGTTTAGCTTCTTCGGCCAAGGTTTTCAACCTCAACAGAGAAGAAATGGAAACTTTAATCGGTTGCAAAATGGAGGAAGCCAAATTCTGGCCTTTGGTAGAAAAGCTGGCCGCCGAGCAGATCGTTGTCACTGACGGCAGAAAAGGCGCCTACCTTCTTTCCCGGGAACAAAAACTCCACTTTGAATTAACTCCAACCGCTTCTCCGATGGACGAAACCGGCGCCGGCGACGCTTTCGGCAGCGCTTTTGTTTACGGTTTAATCAAAGGTATGGAGCCCAAAGACGCTTTTTCTTTAGCCATGAAAAACGGCGCTTCGGTAGTTCAGTATATTGGAGCAAAAGAAGGCTTATTAAGATCAGCGGAAAGTTTTAAATAATTTTTTTAACTTTATACTTTTGATTTTCGAATTTTAACCCTGCTTTGATGAAACCCTCCCAGCTTGAGATTTTGCCCAATATAGAAAAGCGGGACAATGAAAAAAAATCCCGTTGGCTGACAGCGGTTTTTTTAGGACTGACAATTGTTCCCAGTATTGCTTTTTGGTTTGTTTCCGGACTCCGTGAGAAAAAAATCAGTTTAACTAATCCGATAAAGTCGCTTAATTTTTCCCAAATTAAGCTTCCGGAAATAGAATCAAGCGACCGTTCGGTTAATCTTAGCCGTTGGGCGGCGGATAGACTGCCGCGGCTGTCCGGGAAATGGGCGATAAAAGTTGAACTTTTAGAAGAAGATTTTTCCTGGGGAGTAAATGTTACTGACCGGTTTCCTGCCGCCTCCTTAATAAAATTACCGATTGCAGCCGCTTTTTATTACCAGGTAGAAAAAGGGGAACTGACTTTGGGCGAAGTCTATCTTTTGAAAGATAAAGACAAAGCCGCCGGAGCGGGCAGTCTCTCTTTTTATCAAGCCGGGACAGAATTCACTTTGGGGCAGTTGGCCGCCTTGTCTCTTTCCCAGTCAGACAATACCGCCATCGGCGTTTTGCGCCGAAGGGTCGGCGACTCTGAGATTAATCGCCTGCTCTTGGCTTGGGGGATGAATAACACCAGTCTGGAGGAAAATCTGACTACCGCGGAGGAAGTCACCTTGTTTTTCGAAAAAATTTACCGGAACCAAATTTTAAGTTCAGAGTCAAGCCGGAAACTGCTTGAAGAGCTAACCAACACTGCTTTCGAGGACCGAATTCCCGAAGGGGTGCCCGAGGGGATCAGAGTCGCTCACAAGGTTGGTACCGACATTGAAATTGCTTCAGATGCCGGCATTGTTTTTACCCCGGATAAACCTTTTATCTTGACCATTTTGAGCCAGGGGGTAGACACAAAGGAAGCTTCGGAAGTTTTTCCTGATTTAGTCAGTGATATTTATTGGATCCTAATCGGCAGTTGAGCCGGTGTTGGCCCATCTTGGCAGTGTTGGGTTGGCTGAGAATCTTTTAAAAAATATTCTTCAATAATTTTTGGACAGGACAGGCAAGGTAAGGTTCCGGTGGTCTGACAAATTGTGGTTTTAACTACCTCTTCCGGCATAGACCAGTTTTCTTGGCCCTGGTTTTCCAGCATTTTGGTCATAATTTTATTCCAAATCGGGGTGGCTCCGGTTATCCCTGAAGCGACGTAACTCATTGGCGTGTTGTCATTATTGCCTACCCAGACAGCCACTAAAGCAGAGGGAGTATACCCAAAACACCAATTATCCCGCAGATTGTTAGTAGTACCTGTTTTAACCGCCACTTTGCGTTCAGATATCTCCAGCAGTGAGTTCAGTCCGAAGGCGAGCGCTCTGGCGTTGTTGTCAGAAAGAATGTCGTTGATGATAAAAGCAATTCCCGGTTTTATTGCCTGGTAGGATCCCGGACAATAGGACTGGGAAAGACATCGGTTTTGGTAGATTATTTTTCCGCGCTGGTCTTTAATTTGGGCCAAGGGATTAATCGGAATAATTTCTCCCAGATTGGCCAAAGCCGAGTAAGCTTGGGCTAAATCAATCATTTTGATTTCTCCGCCGCCCAGGGTTAGGGAAAGTCCAAACCTGGAAGTATCTTGCCAGGTGGTAATGCCCATCCTCTCTCCGGTTTTAATCATCTGATCGACTCCATAGGAGGAAAGGACTTTAACCGCCGGAACATTGAAAGAAGAAGCGAGGGCGACTCTTAAAGGAATGTTTCCGTGAAACCTGTTGTCATAGTTTTTTGGAGAGTAAGGAGGCTGACCCGGGATTCGGTAGGTGATCGGAGTGTCCGGGATAACCGTCGCCGCGGTGTAACCTTTTTCAAAAGCGGTAGCGTAGTTGATCGGTTTGATCGCTGAGCCTGGCTGTCTTGGTCTTAAAACCACATTAACGTTGCCGTCGTTTTCAAAATCAAAATAATCCTTGGAACCGACCATAGCCAAAACTTCTCCGGTTTTAGGATGGATCACCAAAGCGGCGCCATTACTGATCTTTAAAGGGGCTAACTTCCCAATCTCCTCTTTAACAATTTCTTCTGCCAGCTGCTGCGTTTTCCAGTCTAAGGTGGTGATTACTTCTAAACCTTTTTGTTCAATTTCGTCACTGCCATAGGTTTCTGATAACAACTCTTTAACGTAAAAAACAAAATGCGGCGCTTTGATCGGGTCTTGTCTTCTGGTAAACCTTAGCGGTGTGGCAATAACCTCAATTGCTTGTTCCGGGGTGATATAACCGGCTTTAACCATTTCTCCGACTACTTGCTCTTGCCTTTTTTTGGCAAATTCCGGGTATGAGCCGAAAGGAGAGTACTCGCTTGGGGCCCTGGTCAGTCCGGCCAGGAGAGCCGCTTCGGCGGTATTTATTTCCCAAACATGTTTGTCAAAATATTTTTGAGAGGCTTCTTCAATCCCGTAGGCGGTTCCGCCGTAGGGAATTTCGTTAAAATACATCTGGAAGATTTCATCTTTAGAAAAATTAGACTCGACCATGATCGCCAGGATTACCTCTCGAACCTTTCTTTTTAAAGTCTTTTCATTATTAAGCAAACTGTTTTTGACCAGTTGCTGGGTAATGGTAGAGCCGCCAATCTGCGGCTCTTCCGGGTAAAAGATATTGTGTTTCAGCGCTCTTAAAATTCCGGTCCAAGATAAACCGTTATGGTTGTAAAAATTTTTGTCTTCTATTGCTAAAGTGGCTTGGATCATGTAGGAGGGTATTTTTTCCAAGGGAACTAAGCTCCGGTTTTGTTCCCGGTATATTTTGTAAAGCAGTATCTTAGCGCGGTCATAAATTTTGGTAGTTAAAGGGGTATTTCTCTCAATCAGCCGATCCGGTGAAGGCAGATCTTTGAAAAGATTGATCACTCCGCCGATTGCCATTAAAATAATTCCTAAAAGAATCAGCCCAAAAGCGATTTTTCTTTTTGCTTTAAGAGTGAGAGCTTTTTTTCGGGCGGGCTTTTTGGCTTGAATTCTTATTCTTTTTCTTGTCTTTGCCGTTTTAATACTTTTTTTGCCGGCCTTGACGATTAAATTTTTGAGCCCGACTAAAATCAGCCTGGTCGTCAAAAAAAATAGTCCGATTAATATTTCGAGCCAGTAGAAAACTATTTTTAAGCCGGTTAGTAGGGGGGCGGCCAAATGGCCCCTGACTTTTTCAGCCAAGTCTTTTATTCTTTCCGGCAGCGGCTTTTCGGCAAGAGCGCTTTTAATTTTAAAAAGAAGCCTTTCGATGATCTTGGTTAAAAACAACAGCGCTTGGTAAGCCGGCTTGCCTAACAAAATTAAAGTCCTTAGAAGCACTTTCCTATAATGTTCAATAAATATATCTTTCTATAACAATTAGCGAAAGGAACCTATTTTTTAAAAGCCGGTTTTAGTCCAGCGCCTAACCCGGAATGGAATTTTTAAAATCAGCAAAGATTTGGTTTGATTATATCCCATCTTATAGTTTAGTTAAACAGGAAGATCTAATATGTATCTATAAAAACTCAAAGCTCAAAAGTTAAAGCTCAAAACTACAACTCAAAAGTAAAAGCTGAAGAACAAGAAATTCAGATACTTGAGGCTAAACTTTCGATTCTTAATACTTAATTCTTAATTCTTGATTCTTGGTGCCAACCACCCCGGGGTGTCTTGCAACGTAACTCGTAACGGGTAAAGGGTAAATAAGGTAAATGAAAGCTCAAAGCTCAATCCGCCTCCGCCGGTTGGCGGATGGCGGCCAAGGAAGAGATGCGCTCCCGGGGTGAGTTCTGGCTCCCCGGGAGCGCATTATTTAATTTGAACCATCGGGTAAACACTTGCCTTAAAAAGTCCAATAAACTACACGATAGGCTTACGCCCGTGTGTAGTTTATTCTTCGAGCGAAGCAAAGCGGAGTGGAGAAGTTCTTTTTTATCTGGTCAACTATTTAGCAGTTTCCTGTTGCTGCGGTTCAATATCTTAAAGTGACCGGTTTGTCCCTGGGAGCGCAGTCAAGACAAATCATTACCCCTAAAGGATCGGTAATTATTTCATGTTCCTGCCACTCGGCATTGTCATCCGGTTCGCCGGGTTGGATTACCCAGCCGGTTTCCCGGTTAACCAAGACCGTTTTTCTGCTGGATTGAGCCGGCGGGACAGTGCCGTCGATAAAAAACTCATATCTTAACTGACAGCCTTCTTCCGGCTGAGCCGCTCCGGATAAATTGCAGACACTGGTTCCGATAATGCCGACCGGTTTTTTAGGCCACTCTTGTTTTTGACCCTCTAAAAGTTTAGTCATAACCTTGTTCCAGATTGGTGACGCTCCGGTTACCCCGGAAGCGATGTAGCCCATGGGTGAATTGTCATTGTTGCCTACCCAAACTACTACTGCCAAATTAGGAGTGTAGCCGACGGTCCAGTTATCTCTCTTGTCGTTAGTAGTTCCGGTCTTAACCGAAACTTCGGGGTGATCTTTGACTACCAAATCAGAGCTTGAACCAAAAGCGGCTGACCGGGCGTTGTTGTCAAGCAAAATTTGGCTTACCAGATAAGCCGCCTCCATGGGCAAGACTCTTTCTCCGTTTTCAAACTGGTTTTCTTCTAAAACTTGTCCGTTTCTGTCCTCAACTTTTAGAATCGAAACCAAGTTCTTTCTCACTCCTAAATTGGCCAAACTGCCAAAGGCGGTGGCCATCTCAGTCATTTTGACTTCGCCTCCTCCCAAAGTTAAAGACAGACCGAACTCTGAAGGATCTCTTTCACCTAAACTGTCCAGCCCCATTGCCGAAGCGGAAGCAATAAAAGTTTCGATTCCGTTTAAAGCCAGCATTTTTACCGCTGGAATATTAAACGAATTTCCCAGGGCGTAACGTACTTGTACCGCTCCATGGAAAAGGCCGTCATAATTTTTAGGGCAGTAAAGTTCCGGCCCGCCGGAAAAACAACTGGGAATATCAGCGAAAATAGTCGCCGGGGTCACTTTTTTTAAGGCCAGCCCAACGGCGTAGTTCAATGGTTTGATTGCCGAACCCGGTTGTCTTAAGGCGGTAGTGACATTAAACTTGCCGTCAATATCCTCGGAAAAATAGTCTTTTGACCCCACCATGGCTAAAATTTCTCCGGTTTTGGGATTAGTTACCAAAACGGCTCCATTGCTGACATTGGCTTTTTTTAGTTTGGCCACCTCGGTAGCTACAGTCGCTTGAGCCAGATTCTGAACTTCAAGATCTAAAGTGGTGGTCACTTTCAGCCCGCCTCTTTCCGCTACCTGCTGGCCGTATTTTTCCGCCAACTGCTCTTTAACGTAAAAAACAAAATGCGGCGCTTCAATTTTGATCGCCGGAGAAGCGTAAACTATCTTTTCCTCCTTGGCTTGCCGGTATGTTTCTTTATCAATCATTTCCAGCTCTAACATTTTTTCCAAAACAATTTCCTGCTTGGTTTTAGCTCTGTCCGGATGGATAAAAGGCGAGTAACTGCTCGGCGCCGCCGGCAATCCGGCCAGTAAAGCCGCTTCGGCCAAATCAAGCTCAATCGCTTTTTTGCCGAAATAAGTTCTTGCCGCCGCCTCGATTCCATAGGCGGTGCCTCCATAGGGAATTTGATTAAAATACATTTCCAAAATCTGGCTTTTTGAGTAAAAAATCTCGGTTAGAACGGTTAAGATAGCCTCTTTTGCCTTCCGACTTAAGGTTCGGCTTTGGGTTAATAAGGCGTTTTTAACTAACTGCTGGGTGATCGTTGACCCTCCTTGCAGGCGTTGATTAAAAACAATGTTAATTAAGGCTCGGCTGATCCCCTTAAGGTCAAAGCCAAAATGGGTGTAGAAGTTCTTATCTTCAATCGCCAGGGTGGCGTTGATAATATAGTCGGGCAGATCTTCCAATTTTACCGGGGTCCGGTTTTGCTCGTTGTAAATTTGGTAAAGCAAATTGCCGTTGCGATCGTAAATTTGATTTGAGGCAGGATAGGTGAAAGAAGAAAGCCTTTTGGGTGAGGGCAGAGAGCGGAGCACCATCGCGAAGGAAACTACGGCCGCTAAAAGCAAAAATAGTCTAATTGGAAGTTTAAGCCGGTTGATCAACGCTTTTATCTTTTTAAAAAAGATAAAAGGTCTCTTTTTGGTCCTTTTCGGTTTATCTTTAACCCCGACCACTCTTTTTCCGGTTTTTTTCTTTTGTTTTTTAGCCACGATTAGTCCTTTTTCATATAGAATTTTCTTTTTTCAGGATCGAATTTTTCAATGGCGTATCTGAGCATGGTCCGGGGCATGATCCGGTAATATTTTTTAAGGAAAATTTCTTCTTGTTTCTGGTCCATTTTACCCACTTCCCTTAGCATCCAGCCGACGGCTTTATGGATCAGGTCATGCCGGTCGTTTAAAAGAATTTCGGCAATCTTAAAAGTGTCTTCAAACTGATTATTTTTAATAAAAGGAAAAGTGGCCATAATGGCAATTCTTCTTTGCCAAAGATTGTTTGATTTTACCAATCGGTAGATTATTTTCTTCTCTTTTGGGTTCTCGATAAGATAGCCGCCAGCTAAATTAGGGGCACTGCAGTCAACCAGGTCCCAGTTATTAGCCTGTTTGCAGTTTTCAAGGTAGAATTTGTAATTTTTCTCTTTGGTTTTTTCATCTCCTTTTAAATATTGGTTTACCAAAATTCCCCAGCCGGAGGAGCGGTGTTCGTGAACTTGGCGGTAAATCAGTTTTTTAATTTCAGAAAGGGGCAGATTTAGGTGTTGTCCAATCACTTGCCTTAGCTGGTCGGTTTTAACGCCGATAAAAATATCTCCCTCGCCGTATTCTCCTTTGCCGGTTTTAAAATATCCGGCCAGAATTTTGGCCCTTTTCGGATCGGATACTTTTTTTAAAGCCGCTATGACTGAGGCGGCGGTATTTTTAATCATCGGTTCTATATTTTATCAAAAAAAAGACATTTGAGCTTGCCTGTCCGCTGAAGACGGAACAAACTCGACGAAACGACTTATCTTCTGACTCCTGGCTTCCAATTTTCCCCGACCTCGTCTCGACTCCCCGGCATCGCTTCGGCTCTGCCGAGAGCGGGTGGTCGAGAACGGGTAACTTTGATTTTTTTAATCTCCTGTTACCGGTTGCGTGTTACGCATTGCCAGTTACGAGTTACCTATTTTGTCAATAAATAGGATATTTATGTTATACTTCTTCTTGTGAACAGAAGAATTTGTTGCCAGCCCCAGGCTCACAAAGATGAAGGTTTGGTCGTTAAAATAGGCGGAGCCTCTACTTGTGTAATTAGGGTCTCAGGATTAAGAAAGGAATATCGTGGTAAAGTACGCTCTCCTTTTGGAACTTGCGTTTTAAAGGATGTGCTTAGGGAAATTGCCAAAAATCCAAGGGAGAGAATTGTGTCCGCTGGAGGATATTGTCCAGCATGTGAATCTATTATTTCCTTTTCGGTTGCCGTGGAGGGAAGAAGGTAAAAAACCAATATTTTCGCGAAAAGACACGGCTTATGTCTTGGAATAAGCCTTCAATTATTCTCTCTTTAACTTCTTGCGGAATTCCTCTGATAACTTTCGGTCTATTTGCCGGCAGAGACGAGTATCGAAAGTTTGGAAGAGATTCAGGCGAACCGTATCCTCGTATCCTCGGGACGGGGATAAAGAATTCGGTTGAATTCGTAAAAAGCGGCTTCATCTTTTTAGATCCAACCCGGACTTTTGCTGCTGTAAAAAGATGTCAACAGTTTTCCTGTATCAATGCGCTAATTCCAGCCCCGCCCCAAAACCAGTCCCAAAACCAGTCCCAAAACCACAAGGACAGAGATATCCACTTCTACCTGCTGAATTAAGACCCTCTATTCCCTTATTAGGCACATTTCCTTCTTTTGCCTTCTTAATGATTGGATCAATGTTCCACACAATCCAATGAGTAAAATTGCCGCTTGGCGCATCCGGATCATCAACCATTAAAACTAAGCTTCTGGCTCGACCAGGAATCTTGCTAAATTTTAAAGGCGGGCTGATGCCAAGACCGTCGCAAGTATATCTTCGTGCAATCTCTTCCCCGTCTTTGAATACCGGACTTGAAATCTTCATCCTGATTATAATCTATCACAACAACATTAAGAAAACGGGATAATGAAAAATATCGGGTGCTAAAAAACGATTATTTGGTGTAATATTCCC
>CAZWLF010000023.1:0-9321 GCA_964634805.1 uncultured Gammaproteobacteria bacterium | reverse complement strand
CGGCCGGAAAATATATGGTTCAGGCTTTCCTGCCGCCGTCAATGGGTTATATCAACCCCAGTGAGACCGAAGTAACCGTCAGCCCGACTTCACCTGGCGCGGTCAACCTCCAATTTGGTCAATCAGACGCCAGCATCACCGGATCGGTTTATTTAAGCGGCACCAAAAAGGGCGCTTTTATTTCTGCTTATTCGGAAACCGGCGGCTATAGTGAAACCAATGCTTTCAGCGGCGACTTTACTCTCAATGTTACTAAAGATGATACTTGGTATCTTAAGGCAATGTATGAAACCGGTACTGATTTCTATCAAAGTTCGGTTTACAAAGTGACTATGGCTGGCGCGACCAGCAGCAGCCAGGATTTAACTCTTGCTAAGGCTTCATTTACGTTGCCGGATGCGGTTTCTACCACTTTTGACCATACCAATGCCAAAAAAATTACTCTTTCCAATGGCTTCAGCCTTTCTATTCCCGCTAATGCTATTGACCCCACTAGCAACGCCAGCGGTAACAATATTACTGTCAGCGTTTCACCAACCGCCCAGCTTTCCACCCAAAATAAAAGTACGCCAATTGGTATCGGTTACGAAATTACGGCAACAGATGATTCCGGAAGTCTGATTACTTCCAACTTCAATGACAATGTGACCATAACTATTCCCTATACCGACGCCTTTTTGGAAGCGGCTTTGGGGTCAGCCAGCGAATCGGCGCTTGACAATGGCTACTGGGACACTACCACTTCAGTTTGGAAGGGGCTTACTGGCGCCACCATCGACACCACTAACAATACTATTTCCTTTACCGTTAACCATTTCACTACTTTTTCCATTCTATCGACGACTAATTCTATCAGCGTTAGCACCGCCGTTTCATCTGGAGTTTCTTCCGGAACTACTTCTTCGGGTGGGGTTTCTAAACCAATGGCGCCCAAAGACACCGGGTCGATTGTTGAGGGAGCGGTCAACAGGGTCTTTTTAATGATTCCTTCCGGGGCCTTAAAATGGGACGCCGACTTTGAAATCAGCAAATTAGAGAGCGGTTTCAAAAAACCGGCTCCGCCCTTATGGATTGCCGGAGGACCTTACAAAACAAAAATGAAGTCCTGGTGGAACGGGGCCGAGTTTACCGATTTGAACAAGCCGATTACCTTGATCATTCGTTACGATCCGACTGCTTTGGGCAGAATCCCGGAGAATTCTTTAAGACTTAATTACTATGATCAGGTTCAAAAGAGATGGCGCCCCATTAGTTCACTTCTGATTACCGACCGCCACGAGGTGGCAGCGGTGGTGGAAAAAATTCACGGCACTTATGCTTTAATCGGTGGATTTGGTTACCAAGGGGTGCCTCAATACGCCGAGCATACTGTGACTGCCGAGTCCAGTTCCCAAGAAATTGGTGTCACTGAAGAATTATTACCAAAAGGAGATTCAATCAAGGAGATAAAACATCCGACCGCCTATGAAGAAAAAGCGCCTGCTGCGCCTCCGGCGGTTGAGGAGAAGAAAAGCTGGTTTAAAAGATTGATTGAGAAGTTGGTATTTTGGAAGTAGGCCGCTTTGATATTACGATAGAGGCGGGTCTTCCGTCATCCTGAGCAGAGCCAAGGATCCCCTTGGGATTAAGTACATCGGAGCTTCAATGAATTCTTCTTGACTTTTTTCGAAGTAAACCTCATAGGGTCAAAAATCCCCGGCCTTGGAGTAACTTGTCTTGCCGTCAGGCAAGTGTCCGGGGTAAGGAAGGTCAAGGGTTAATTATCCCAGCCGTTTGGGTGCTTTTGATACCACTTTACTAAAGAATTAACGCTGTCTTTGATTGTTCTTTTCGCTTCCCAGCCTAATTTATTTTTTGCTTTTTTAATATCGGCGTAGACAGCGGCATACTCGCCTTTTCTAACTCTCCCCTTGTTAATTACGAAATTAACCCCGGTTATTTCCTGGACTTGTTTTATTATTTCCAAAACAGAGTTTCCTTGACCGGTGCCTAAGTTAAACAGGTCGCTTTTATTTTCTTTTTTAAGGTATTTTAGAGCCGCAAGGTGGGCCTCAACTAAATCTTCAACGTTGACATAGTCTCTAATCGGCGTTCCGTCGCGGGTTTTAACTTTCGGACAGAGCAGCTTAAATGGCTCGATTTTCAAAGATCCCCGGACAGCATTTTGAATCAACAGCTGGGATGGTTTTTTGCTGTCTCCTATAGTGCCGTCGGAAGAAGCCCCGGAAACGTTAAAGTACCGTAATATCACGTGCTTGATTCCGTGTTTTTCACCAATCCATCTAATCATTTTTTCAATAATCAATTTTGATTCGCCGTATGGGCTTGTCGGAGAGAGGGGGTGTTTCTCGTCAACAGGCAGATACCTGCTTTCTCCGTAGACGGCGCAAGTGGAAGAAAATACTAAGTATTTTGTTTTTTGCAAGATCATTGCCTTCAGCAGGTTTAAGCTTCCGCAGACATTATTTTCAAAATATTTTTCCGGTTTTTCCACTGATTCATTAACTAAGCATAAGGCGGCAAAGTGAAGCACTGCTTTAGGCTTTTCTCTAATGAAAACTTTTATTAACTCTTCTTCGTTTCTAAGGTCTGTTTGGTAAAACTTTAAGTTTGACAGACCAAACTTTTTTTGAAGCGCAACTATCGGTTGGCGATACCCCCGACATAAGTTATCCACCACCACCACCTGGTGTCTTTTTTCCAAAAGAAGTTTAACGGCATGTGAACCAATGTACCCGGCCCCTCCGGTAACTAAAATTTTATCCATCTCGGTTTTGGTTAATTCAGGTGGCGCTGTCGATTCCTCTAACCCCTCCTTTTTAGTATAACAGGAAGAGACTCGACTTGCCTTAAATAATCTTTTGGTTGAAACTTTTTTAACTAATCCCTATAATCAAAAATACATGTTTAGGTATCTTTTTAAAGTTTTTCTTCTTTCCCAGCTGGTTTTAACAATTGCTTGGTTTTTGGGGGAAAAGTTTATTCCTATCGGCGGCGAGACCTTTTTGGGTAAAAATTTAAGGGAGTCCGCTGGCAGTTCGCTGATTTGGTCCAGAGCCAATTTTGACGGAGTTCATCATGTTTCTATCGCCCGTTCTGGTTATGGTTATCTCCAGCAGGCTTTCTTTCCTTTTTACGCTAAATCGATTTCTTTTTTCCAGCCGTTATTTAAAAATTTTATTCTTTCGGGTATTTTTGTTTCTTTAATTTCTTTTTTCCTTTCTTTAATTATCTTTGCCGACCTTCTCAAATTAGAGGGAGAAAAAGAAGAGACAGTCAAAAAGTCTCTTCTTTTTTTGACCTTTTTCCCCGCCAGTTTTTACTTCAGTTTTGTTTATGCCGAGTCGCTTTTTTTATTTTTGGTCTTGCTTAGCTTTTGGTTAGCCAAAAAACAGCGCTGGCTGTTGTCCGGTTTGGTTGCTGGACTGGCTTCCTACACCAGGTTGACGGGAATTTTTCTTTTGCCGGCGCTTTTATATCAATACAACCAAACTCAGGCGGCAAGAGGAATGAAAGAGCGGTTCGCCGCCGTTAAAAAGGATTTTTTTAGCCGGCTTAATTTTAATTATTTTTCTTATTTTATCAGAACCAGGATTGGTCATTTTAAAAATTTGCTTTTTATTCTTTCTTCCTCTTGGGGGCTTCTTTTTTATATGCGGTTTTTGAAAAATACTACCGGAGACCCGTTTTATTTTATCAAGGTTCAGCCCGATTTCGGAGCCCAGAGAAGCGTTGGCAGGGTAATTATGATTTATCAGGTTTTTTGGCGTTACCTAAAAATGATTTTTACCGTCAGCCCGAGGTCGTTTATTTATTTTGATGTTTGGATAGAGTTGGTAATCACCCTGATTTTCCTTTACCTTTTGCTTTTTTTGTGGTTTAAGACCAGGGGTTACCGTTCTTGGTTGATTTTTTCGACCCTAGCCTATATTTTACCCAGCTTAACCGGCACCTTTTCTTCAATGCCAAGGTATGTTTTGGCCTGTTTTCCCTGTTTTCTGATTTTGGCCAAAATGAAACTCCCGAAAGCCGTTTACTTTATTAGCGCAATAGGATTTTTAGTCTTTAGCGGCCTGTTTATGAGGGGCTATTGGATTGCTTAAATTAGTCATGGCTAAGCGTATTTTTGTTTTTGGCTTGGATGGGGCCAGTTGGAAGATAATTGACGGGTTGATTAAAAAGGGCAGTCTTCCCTTTTTTAAAAAAATCATTTCTCAGGGTGTCAAAAGAAACTTAATCAGCACTGTGCCGCCGAGGACGGCTCCGGCCTGGGCTTCTTTTGCTACCGGTTTGAATCCTGCCGAGCACGGTATTATTGATTTTTTTGCTGAAAAAGATCCGTTTGGCAAAGGAAACCGGGAAGTTGTCAGCGGCAGAATGATTAAAGGTAGGCGGTTTTGGGAAAAATGGCCTAAAGATGTGGGTAAAATAGCCTTAATTAATCTACCGCTAACCTATCCGGTCTCAAAAATAAACGGAGTAATGGTTTCTTCTCTTTTGACTCCAAGGGGTTGCAAGTGGTTTTATCCGAATAAACTCGGAAAAGTTCTCGAGAATGTCAGTTATCGGATTGAAGATTTTAATTTTTTGAACAAGGTTTATCTTAACAGCAACTCTTCCCGGGAAAGGTTTCTGGAAATTGCAGAAATGGCCAACGCTAAGTTTAAATTAGCGGATAAACTGATAAAAACGGAGGCTTGGCAATTTTTCTTTCTTCTCTTCAGCGAAACAGATTGGATTCAGCATCTTTTTTGGAGAGGCCCACAGACTGCTAAGATTTATCAACAAATGGATACTTATTTGGAAAAACTCTACCACCTCTTGGTAAAGAAATACGGAGCGAGGAACTTTTATTTTTTTATCATTTCCGATCACGGTTTTCATTCCTCCCCGAAAACTTACTTCAACCTTTACCCCTGGTTGAGAAAAGAAGGCTTTTTGAAACCATCTCCGAAAGCCTCGCTGGCAAGAATCTTTAGAAAAATCGACTTCCGACAAAAAGATAAAACTGCCAGCCGGTTTAACAGATGGGGAGAGACTAATCTGTTAAAAGTGGACTCTTTTGGTATCCGCATTAACCGCCGGGTTTTAAATCAGGATTTTGACCGGTTCAGAGAAAAATTAATCGCTTCTCTTAAAGAGTTAAAATATGAAAACAAGAGAAAGGTTTTCAGTTTGGTGGTAAAAGGGGAGGGTCTGTATCCGGGGGGCCGAAAGGGTAAGCTTTGGGATATTACTTTTTTAACTAATCCTTATTTTGCCATCGGCCCTTGTTCAATAGAAAGAAAGATTTTTGTACCTAGAACTACCGGGATTAAAGCAATCCACGATTCCGACCGGAAAGGGATTTTCTTGGCCAAAGGAGTTGGCATTAAAAAGCTTTTAGGCGATTGGCGGGACAAAGATATCTATATTTGGGATATGCCCGCGTTCTTCAGTAAAATTTTGAAGGTTGACTGGCCGGTTGCGGAAAAAAAAACGTAAAACCAGGACCGGGTCGGCAAGATCATTGACCAAAAAAGAGAAAAGGCGTATTTTAGAAAGATTAAAATCATTGGGTTATGTTTAAATTTTTTAAAACAAAATTTTTTAAGGGCAGTCTTTTTTTATTTGCCAGCTCGACCCTGGCAAGCGCGATTAACTATTTTTATCACCTTTTGCTGGGTAGAATGTTAGGCCCGGCCGACTACGGTACCTTGGCCTCGCTGATTTCATTGACTTATCTATTAGGTATCCCCAGCGCCGCTTTAAACCTGGTAATTGTAAAATTCATTTCTTCTTTCCGAGGCAAAAAAAAATTTATCAATATCTACTACTTTCGTCATCGTTTAGCCGGTAAATTATTCAGATTAGAAATCTTTTTAGCGCCATGTTTGTTGATCGCTTCCCCTTTGGCGGCAAAATTTCTTCACATAGACTCCTTTTTGACTGTTTTTCTCATTTTTACTTCCAGTTTGGTCGGCGTGCTTTCGCTGGTAAACAGTTCGGCCTTGCAGGGAATGTTGAGATTTGGCTGCCTTTCCTTTTTGGGAGTTTTTCCGTCATTGATCAAACTGTTGCTTTCCGTTTCAACAATATTAATTGGCTGGCGGGTTTTTGGCGCCTCGCTCTCTTTATTTCTAACAGCGTTGTTTGGTTTGGTTCTAAGCAGTCTTTTTGTTGGAAGAGTTTTAAAAAAGCCGAAAGATACCGTTAATATCAATATCAATTTTGATAGAGGAGAATTGGTAAAGTATGCTTTGCCGGTGCTTTTCTCTACCGCCGCTTTTACTTCTCTCTATACTACCGATATTATTTTGGCGAAACATTTTTTGGGGGAAACGGAAGCCGGTTTTTATGCCGGATTGGCCAACTTAGGAAAAATTGTTTTTTTCGCCAGCGGCCCGATAGTTTCGGTGATGTTTCCTCTAATCTCCCGCGCTTTTGAACAGGGTAGGAACCATCGGAAGGTTTTTGGGATCAGTTTTTTGGTAATCTTGTCAATTTCCTCGGCAGTAGTAATAAGTTACTTTATTTTTCCGGAGCTGATGGTAAAAATACTTTATGGCGATCAATATCTGACAGCGGCCCGGTATTTACCCCTTTTTGGCATATTCCTCGCTTTTTACTCGCTTTCTTACCTAATGGTTAACTTCTTTCTTTCTGTCAGGGAAGTTGGCGCGGTCTTTTTTCCTGTTGCCGCCGCTCTGGTTCAGATTCTGGCAATTCTATTTTTCCACGATAGCTTGTCTCAATTAATTTTGGTCTCTATTTTCGTTTTGGGGTTTCTTTTGGCCCTTTTGTTGTTGTATTATCTTCTAAGATATGGCCGAAAAAAAAGACACTAAACTGCTTTCGGTAATCATCCCTGCTTATAAGAAGGAGAATACTATTCTCAGTGAGCTGAAAAGGATTAAGGGGGTATTGGAGAAAATCCGTTATGATTATGAAATTATCGTTGTTGTCGACGGCCGGGTAGATAAAACTTATCAGCAGGCTAAAAAGGCTGCTTCGCCGAAAATCAGAGTCTACCAGTACAAAAATAATAAAGGGAAAGGTTACGCGATTCGTTATGGCATGGCCAGGGCCAAAGGGGACCCGATCGCTTTTATAGACGCGGGGATGGAAATAGACCCCAACGGAATCAGTATCGCTTTGGAGCATATGGAATGGTATCAGGCGGACATTATTGTCGGTTCGAAAAGGCATCCCGCTTCACAAGTGAATTATCCCTTTCAGAGAAAAGTAATCAGTTTTGCTTACCAGCGTTTCGTCAGATTCTTTACCGGTTTAAATGTCAGCGACACTCAGGCGGGGTTAAAAATCTATCGGAGAAAAGTCTTAGAAGAAGTTCTTCCCCGATTGCTGGTTAAGCGCTACGCTTTCGATCTGGAACTTCTGGTGGTTGCTTATCATCTTGGTTTTAGAAGAATATATGAAGCGCCGATTAAACTTAATTACAATTTTGAAGATATCCACGCCACCGCTCTTTTTGGCGTTAATGGAATGCAAAGGTCTTTGGTAGATACTTTAGCGATAATTTATCGGCTTAGAATACTCCGTTATTACAACAACGGAAACAAAAGAAAGTGGCGCTATGACCCGGAGCTCGATTTCAAAGTCAATATCGGTTGAATTTTTCCGTTTTTATTTCAAGATAGCAAAAACCGTCCCTCCAAAACTGCGCGGTTGCTGGCGGACGGATGACCTGCCTGCCGGCAGGCAGGAGCGGTATCAATGGTGTGATCCGCCAGCTGGCGGAGAACTCAAGGCGAATCAAGCTGTTTTTTACCCTTAGGTAAAAACCTTAGGCTTGTTAGGCCTCGGAAGTTTATTCCAAAGAAAGCTAAAACCCTAATTTGGTATTAGTTATGAATTCGATCCTGGAAGGGGAAAATCTTAAAAACGATCCGGGATCATGATTTTTCTTGCTGTCATTCCGGGCGAGCGAAGGGAGACGAGGAATCCAGCGAAGCCCCATACCGGATAGTACAGGGCGAAGCGTGTTTCCTGTCATCTTTTTTCTTTTACTGAAGAGCTGTCTGTTTAGTAATGAAAAAATCATTTTTTTCGATCGTTATCCCTGTTAAGGAAATTAACCAAAACCTTTTAGAGGAGGTAATTCCCGCTCTCAAAAAACAGACTGACACGGATTTTCAATTGATTTTAGTTCCGGATCGGGCGAAAGAGGTAACTTCTCTTCCCGGCTTTGCTAAAGTATTTCCTTCCTGGCCTGAAACAGGGCCGGCGCAAAAACGGGATCTTGGGGTAAGGAAGAGTAGGGGAAAGGTAGTTGTTTTTTTAGATGATGATGCTTACCCGGGCAAAGACTGGCTTAAAAATGCCCGCCCCTATTTTAAAAATAAAGCTGTCGCCGCGGTTTGCGGTCCGGGAGTAACCCCGTCAAATGATCCGCTTTTATCAAAAGTTTCCGGTTGGATGTGGGCTTCTTTTTTGGGTGCCGGCGGGGCGGGCACTTATCGTTGCCGGCCCGGCAAAAAAAGAGAGGTTGACGATTTCCCCAGTTTTAATTTAATGGTTAAGAAAACTGATTTTCTAAAGGTCGGCGGCTTTGACACCGGGTTCTGGCCGGGCGAAGACACTAAACTTTGCCACGATTTGGTTTATAAATTAGGGAAGAAAATTATTTACGACCCCTTAATTCTGGTCTATCATCACCGCCGGAAAATTTTCAAAGATCATTTGAAACAGATCGGCCGTTACGGTTTTCACCGCGGCTATTTTGTCAAAATTCTCCCAAAAACATCAAGAAGGATCGGTTATTTTTATCCTTTAACATTTTTTCTGGCTGTTGCTTTGGCTCCCTTAGTCTATCTAATTTTAAGTTTTTTAAATTTGTTTTTTTTAGCAGAAATAGTTCTATTTTTATACTTGGCTTGCTGGTTAACATACCTCCTTCTCCTCTTTCTCACCGGGATTTGGGTTTGGCTGATGAGTAAAGACTGGCGTATCTCTATTTTGGTAATGCCGACTATTCTTTTAAGCCACCTTTTCTACGGACTGATGTTTTTGCGAGGCTTATTTAAAAAAGATTTTAAAAGCAGATACGGCCGTGAAGTGGTCTGATTTCATCAGTTCATTTAAACCATTTTTCCCATTTGGCGGTATTCCGATCCCGGAAGGGGAAAATCTTAAAAACGATCCGGGGTCGTGATTTTCCTTGCCGCCATTTTGCGATCCTGAGCGGTTCGACGGGTTTTCACCCCCAGAGGTGAAAACTGCCCAACACCCTGGGGGTGTTGAATCTTATTCTTCGAGCGAAGCATAGCGGAGTCGAGAAGGATTTATCTAAAGACGGTTCTCAACAGGCTCGAACAATAA
>CAZWLF010000022.1:0-9782 GCA_964634805.1 uncultured Gammaproteobacteria bacterium | reverse complement strand
CCCCCGGGGTGAAAATCTTCAGACACCCCGGGGGTGGTTTTCACCCAAGCTCAGGATATAAACTCCCCGATGGGCTTGCGCCCGCGTGGTATTTTCCACCTGCGCTAAAGCTGCGGCGGACAGGTGATCCGTTCTGAATTCGCTTTGCTCACGTTGTTGATTAGCGCTTTATCTCCAGTTTAAAAACCGGGGTTTTCGCTGTCTTGGAATAACGGCTGAAAGTGAAAAGTGAAAGCTAAAGAATCAAGAAACAGGGGGAGAAATTGTGGAGTTGCCATTCGGGGAGAAACTCTGCGGATCCAATCCCGGAGAGCCAAATTCCTCTTTTAGAAACCTACCCTTGGGGAATCCAAGCCCACCCTGGGGAGTCTTTACTTTTTGAGGTCAGAGCAATTGGTTTAAAAACTGGCGGCGGCAATTATGGTTAATGTGTCGATGTAGTCAGTGGCGGCGGGAGTGGTATCAGAGGACTTGGCTTTTAATAAGAACGAAACTCTTCCGCCGGTAACAGGATTTTGTGAAGAGGAAGAAATTTCCCTGACATTAGTGTCAACCAGGCCAACATTATCATCGGCGCCGTCATAAGGAGAACTGATTAACATTGGTCCCCCACCGGCTTCGGAAGCGGTATCTCCTCTGAGCCCAAAACCTTCTGATGCCCCGGAAAGGTTGGTGGTAGTAGAACTAATGGTATAGTTGACACTGTTGCTTTTAAGCCCGGTATTAGCATCATAAATAAAGACCAGACCTCCCATTTCAGCGTTGGTGGCCAGGTCAATCCAAACTTTATTAACGGCGGTGTTGACTGAACCGGAAGTTAAACTGCCAAAATCAATTACATAGGGAGCGCCGGTTTCGGTATCAGTGCTGGCAATATCAATGTCGAAGGAAAGGGAAAGCTGGGAAGTACTGGCAGAGGCTTCTGGTCCTAAAGGGCTTTCAGTATAAAGACCTTGCCGGGCTTTGACTTTGACCTTATAATTAGTATTGGCGTCAAGACCGATAATGTTTTCTCCGCCGGCGCCTCCCCAGTTGGTGTAAGTTTGAAAGTCTTCAATTCCTATGCTGTCACCCACAGTATTGTCATTTTGCACCCATTCAGTAGTAATCCAATCGTCATCGGTAATAGCGATGGCAAAAGTGGCGTCAGCCGGGTTGCTGGCGGTATCAATGATAATATTGAGCCTGTTGTACCAATCGCCGCCATTGGTAAAAGTCGGCGCCAAGGGTACATTTGCCTGTTGGACGAAAATCAAACCGCTATCGCTTTGATAATTGCTTGAAGTTTGTCCTCTCCCGGCAAGCTCGCCGACGACTCCTTCCATTGAGTAGTTGGGAGAAGTACTGCCAACATCCCCTCCCCCACTGACAGTAAAACTTTTTAGTTTGTAATTTTCCGAAAAAGGAAAAACCATCAGGGCGAAAAAGAGGGGAATTTTAAGACAGTTTTTTACCCTTTTAACAAGCTGTTCCATCTTTTTAGTCTAAATTATATTGAACCAGTTTCAAAACTACCTATTGTCGTCATCCTGAACTTGCCTGCCCCGTACCGAATGGTACTGGGGATTCAGGATCTGGGCAGATTCCGGGTCAAGCCCGGAATGACAGAAAGAACCCCGGGTCACAACAGTCATCCGACGTCGTGTCACGACAGCCATGCGGCATCGCGTGGAGCCCGGAATGACGTTTAGATAAGGTTTTGAAACAAGTTCATTATACCAACAGGATTTTCTAATCCGCCTCAAAAGAAATGGCTTTGAGAGCCTGAGTGAACCGGTCATTGATGTTATCTGTAGTATAAGCGATTAAACTAAGGACAAAAAGATCCTCATTTGAAAGGTAAAAAGCAATTTTTTGGTACTGACCAAGATCACTGCTTTTAAAAGTTAAAAACTTAACTTTGTTTACCAATTCTTCCTCTTTTTGGTAAGTATCTGGTTTATCTAAGCGAAGTTTTACTCCGGGTTCGTCCTCGAGTTTTTCGACAGTGACTTTTTTCCTGTAAAGATAAAGTTTTCCTCTGGGATTTTGGATGGCAAAATAGTAGTTGCATTCTTCTTCTACCCCCCTGAAGTTAGTTACCTCAAAAGGAACTTCGAAAGTAAAACAGCCTTTTGCGTTAATTGTTTGAGCGCCAAGAACCTTTTTGGTGCCTTGATTGCTTTCAAGGTTAACAAAGCCCCAAAACCCGTCCTGATTTTTTTGCCTGTTTTTTAAAAAGTCTTCTCCTCTTTGGGAAATCTCCTTGCCTTGTTTAATCTCGGTCTTAGTTTTAAAAAACAAATTTTTAAATAGAAAAACAGCCAAAGTGATTAAAAGGAAAGCAACTATCAAATGGATTATCCGTGAACCAAGGAGACGATGAGCTTTCCCCTTGGACTGATTGGTTTCCGGCTTAAGTATCTCTATCCCCGCGAGCCGTTTGGATTTATCCCCGCGGGGCGCTGTTTTTTTCATTACCGTTTCCTTTTTTTAAACTTAATTATTAAGACCGGAATAGCAATAATAATGCCAATGGCAAACAAGGGGTTAAGATAAACAAAGGTTTTTTGGTAGTTAAATTTAATTTCGTTAAGAGAGTCGTGCCCGTTGATACTGATTGAGTTAATTGAAATAGGCAGGCTAAAACCGGTCTTTTTGAGATTTGCCTCAATGTATTTTCTTGATTGAGGTAAAATCGGGTTTGAGGAAATATTAATCGAGGCGCCATAAATAGTTCTGCCCAAAAGGTCATTGATGGTTAAACTGCCATAAGGAATCAGGTGAATGTTGCCTTCGTTCTGAAATAGCAGTTTAATTGATTCCGGGTATCGGAAGACGATTGAACCGATGGGCCAAGTTAGTTTCTTTAACTGGAGATTAAAAATTTCGCCGCCGGTTTTTCTAAGTAAAATTAAACAAGAAAGCGCCGGTGAAACTCTGGTGATATCTTCTGGCTGTTGTTCGTCAATCAGTCGGGCAACGATGGCGGCATAGTGTCCTCCCGGGGAAAGGTCATTCCTGTTTTTAACGGCAATATTGAACTCTCTTTTTTCCTTTGCCGTTAAAATTAGGTGGTTTGTTTCTAAAGAAATGAAAGAAGCCAAAGAATAGGAATAACTGTCATCTCCTAAGGGCAGAAATTCGATCACGTTAGTTAAATCTTGCTGTTTAAAATCAATGGCAAAAAGTTCTATCCGGATTGTTTGGTCGCTGGCGTTATTTAACTCGATTGCAAATACTTCTTCTTGATCCGGCTCCTCCAGAACCAAATTAACTATCGCCGGAGAAATTTTTAAAAACTGAGTTTCTTGAGCCTTGACACCGGGAGGGCAAACTAAAAACAGAAGAGTTAGAAACAGAATTAAAATCATGGTCTGCCCTTTTTTATAAAAATTCTTTTTAGTTTTCTTCTAATTTTCCTGCCGGCCTTTTTGGCGCCGAATAGATTGAGCAAAAAGAATAACAGCAGAAAGCCGATTAGAATAAAGCTGAGACTGCTGAGAACAACGACGATAATTAGAATTAAAAGTAGTTTCCATGGAATTATCCAGAAAGAAGTTGTTGCTTCCATGGGAACATCTCTTTTGCCGTCGTCATAAACCATCAGCAGGTTGGCGGTATACTTGCCGATTCGGAAACGATCCGCCTTTGAAAAATCCCATTTAGTTTGATAGACTTGGCCGCCCTTTTTATCTTTAACGCCCTCTTTTGGTGTTCTTATTACAAAACCGTCTTCCCAGGAAGTGGCAAAGACCCTTTCTGTCCGAGGCAGGATATTACCCCGGCTTGGATTAATTGATAAAATGGCAAGGTCGGTTTTGTTACCCCAGTCGATGAAGATATCACCGTAGGGGACGGCATGAATGTTGCCGGTATTTTTAACTTTAATTTCAAATTCTGCCGGCAGGTATTCGTAAATATTTTGGGTAGGCTTGAAATTGATTAACTGGAGCTCTCTTTTGGCATGAGGACTTTTTACTTCTAAAAGTAATGAGATTGCCGGAGCTCCGGATACTACCGTTTTTCCTCCTTCCGATCCTGTCTCTTTAATTCTGCCGATTATTAGGGCATAGTAGTAACCTAAGGCGGCATCCTCCGGTGGGTTGATAGTAAATTTGATCGTCTCAGTTTCATTTGGTTCCAAGATAAATTGCTTTTGGGAGAAGGAAATCCAGCCGGGAAAAGGGTCGTCCGGGTCTAAGTCTACTAAAACCGGTCTGTCGCCGCTGGCAGAGCTTTCGAATCTTGACAGTCTTATCTCTAAATATTCTCTGACATTGTTGTTGTTTTTAACTTTAAGATTGGAAGAAATTTGTTTACCCGGATCAGTGATTAAATTGAGAAAGTTTGGCGATACGGTAAGATTAATCCCGGTTGTTGCCTCCTCTTTCGGAACAATCGGGGTGGGGGTAGCGGTTGTTTCTTCAATAACTTCTTTTTCAGTTGGAGGTTCTGTTTGAGAGCGGGCGGCAAAAGGAAAAATTAAGGAGGCCAAAATGAACAGCGAATAGATTTTAATTGACAAAACCTCCATTTTCATTTTCTTTTTGATTTTAGTTAATACTGGACAGGATGGCAAGAAGCGGAGGTTTTTATACCTAACTGGTTTCAAAACTCGAAAAAACACTTGTTTTTGCCGTTTCTTTGAATCTTACTTAGAAGAAGGATGATTTTAGAAGTTAGCCGCCCCGACTACGGTCCAGGTGTCTATATAATCGCTGGCCGCTTGCTTGGTGGAAACCATCGCCGCGAGACCAAAAAGAGCAACGGCATCATTGGTTCCCGGCCCGTCTGAAGTGGCAATTTCGGTTAAACTGCTGCCGAAAGTCCCGCCGCTATACGGATCGCCATGCTGGCCGTTATATTCAGCGGCAACAGATGGCGTGCCGGTGCCGGAACCGTTAGTTACTTCAACATCCAGATGATAGTAATCTGTCCCGGCGGTGACAGTAGTCGGAGTACCGTCAATAGACCCGGAAGTGTCAATAGTTTCGCTAGTGCTGGCTGAATCCAATCCTTGATTGGCACTGCTGAGCCAAGCGCTCCAGCCGTTGGAAGCATTGGTATCAATATCAATGTTTACGGTGGTGCCGACACTGACAGAGCTTGAGCTTAGTGAGCCAAAATTGACGGCGTTAACGTCTAAGGCGAAGTTAAAGGTTGGTGGTACTGTCGCTCCGACCGAAACCTGGTCAGTACTGCCGGAAACAACATCAACCGCCACTTGTCTGGTGTCAATAACCGCATCGCCGCTGGTTCTGGTGGAGATAGTGTTAACATGTGTTTGGGCCGCGGCAGGATTATCAATACCGGCGGTTATAGTAAAGGCGTAAAGAGTGCCCACGGTTAAATCACTACTGTTAAAAGTAACATTTTGACTGCTGGATGCGGCAGCGCTGGTCCCCACTCCCGGCCAGGCAGTCAACGCCTCGCCATTAAAAGTGGTGCCGGCAATATTGGCGGTGCTGGCAGTGATGTTGGCGGGGGTAGCGTCAACATCAAACCCGGAGGCAAAGGTAATATAAAGATCGTTTTCCGTGTTGGTACTGGCGGGTTTAGCCACAACTAAAATATCCACATCCGCGGTTGAAGCGGCCATCCTGTCTAAACGCATCGCCGCTTCAGTTAAATCAACAGCAAAAACTTTTTCTATTATCCCGGGAATTGGAAGCCAAATAGTGATGGCAATAATTGCCAGCGCTATGGCCACTAACTTTTTAGCGAATCTTTCTTTACGGAGGTTTGCTTCTTTCATTAAATTATTCTCTCTTCAAACCTGACTACATCCATATAAACAATTTTGAAAATTATTGTCAAGGGGTAAGTTGATCAAGCGGGGCGGCTTGGCCGTTTTGATTTTGATAATCGTTTGCTACTATTAATATTGTGAATAAAAAAAGATTTTTTTGGGTCCTGTTTCCGGTTTTGCTGTTTGGCTTATTTTTCCGGATAAAGCCAGACTTGCCTTCCAGCGCCCAAACACAGGAAGAGGTTGATGTTACCGCTACCATTCCGGCTACCCCGAGTGATATTGATTTTTCTTTTTCCGGTTCTGAAGCGGAAGGGAGCACTCTTGGCGATGGAGACCGGGTAGATTTTACTATTCAGTACCGTTCTAATCTTGGCAGCTCTCAACCCTTTGAGATTGTCGGCGGCTGGGATGAAGGGTTAATCGAAGGCACTGGTAATTATATTGACGTTTTTGAATATTTGGTCGGCTCCGGCACTACCAGCAGTGACGGCGCGATACCGGTAATTGACTTGCAAAACAGGACTATTACCTGGGATATTGGCAGCCTGGCTCCGTCAGCGGAATATTATTCAGTCGCTTTTAGTTTAACGGTAAGAAATGATTTAACTACTGAAAACAAAATTAGCGTTACTACCAGAGCCGATGGGTTTATGTTTGGCAATTTGCTTGACCGAGAAGAAATTGACTATTATATTCAACACATACCGGCTCCAACGCCAACTGCCAGTCCAACACCGACCAATACCCTTACCCCGACACCAACACCGACACCGACTAATACCCCCGCCCCGACGGCCGCCCCGACAGTTTTAGTTACCGGAACTCCAACTCCGACTTCGGGTCCAGTCGCCACTACTGCTCCGGGGCCGACAAACACTCCGGGGCCGACCAATACTCCGACCCCAACCCCTGTCTTGGAAGCCCTAAAGTTTATTAGCTTAAGATTGACGGAAATATCAGCTAACAGGGCCAAGGTTTTGTTTAAGACTAACCAGGAAACCGGCTTTGTTTTCCGCTACGGCCTTTCCTTAAAACAATTAACAGAAACCGTGGTCGGACTAACCAAAGAGAAAAGACATTTAATAGAGTTGGACACCTTAAAACCAGACACGCGTTACTATTTCCAAGTTGAGGCGGCCAACCAGAAGGGAGATTTGATAATTTCTGATATTTTTACTCTGCAGACTTCAAGGAAAGAAGGGGTGGTTGAAATTAATAGCAGTAACAGCAGACTCTCTTTTGAAGGGGTGCCTTTAACAGGAGAACCTTTTGATAGTGTGGTCGTAACCAGAGGATTACCCTTGACCGTTACTCTGGAGCTTGAAGAATCAGGGGAAGTTCTCAGTATTTTTGCCAGAGTGGTTGATTCTAAGGTTTTGGGTATTAACAATCTTAGGCCTTTGATACCATCCGGACGGGTGGAGCTCATTGAAATGTTGCCGGGGGTTTTTTCCGGCACGATTTTAGCTCCTAAACAGGAATGTACCTGTGATCTGGTTTTGGAAATCAAGGATATTTACGGAGGGTTTTTCTCCACGAAGTTTCCTTACCAGGTTTATTTCTCTCCCCCTTTAAAAATTTTAAGTGCTAAGAATAACAAGCCGATAGAAGATGCTTATTTGTCAATTTCAAGGTATCAGGAAAATTTAAAGGACTATGCCCTTTTGGAAAAGGCCTTTCCTTTTCAAAATTATACTGATCAGCGGGGAGAAATTTCTTTAGCTTTGCCTTCCGGCCGGTATTCAATTAATGTAGAAGCGATCGGCCATCTTCCGGTTAGTCAAAAGATGGAATTAGGTATTTCAGTTTTTACCTATCCAACAATTTATTTAGAGCCAAATTGGTCTTTTAAAAGCCGCTATCTTTACTATTGCGGATCGGCCAGAGATGTTCTCCGGTTCGCCTTTTATCATGCCCAAGATTTTTTCGCCTCTGCCAGAGCAAGGGATGTTTTCTTGATTTTAATTGCCGGATTTAACCTGCTTTTATTTTTAATCACCCTTTGCGCAAAAAGGAGGAAGAATGATAACAGGAAAACAACAAAAATTAACTTTGGCGGCGCGCCCGGGAAACTTCTTAATATTCTGGTTGACTTTTGGTCAGTATTATTACTCTTTATCGGCTCGTTCTTTTGGACTTATCAGGGTTTGGTTAAGGTCTGGCTTTTGCTTTTTTTGATTCTGACAACTTGGGTAATTCGGAGCACGGGTTTTTAATTGTATTGTCTTTCGGAAGCTTCCATCTGCGCACAGAAAACTATGGCTCTGATAGCCCTGCCGCCTGTCCACCTGCTGGCGGGCCTATCTTGTTGATAGACAGGTAAACCGGCAGGTAGGCCCTGAATGACTGGGTCAAATTTTCTGTTCCAACTCTCGCTAAGGCTTTGGCTGGCAAGTTGGCCTCTGCTTGTCAGCCCGCTTTAACTACTTGGCAAGGTGAGCAGAGAGGAATTTCGCTCCGCCGAAGAAAAAAATACCGCATCCGCGGAGGTGAAGAACTTGTTTCAAAACCTTATCTAAACGTCATTCCGGGCTCCACGCGATGCCGCATGGCTGTCGTGACCCGGAATCTGCAGATCCTGAATCCCCAGTCATCCGACGGGGCAGGCAAGTTCAGGATGACAATGCAGATTCTGAATCAAGTTCAGAATGACAAAGTAGATCCTGAACACCCCAGTGATACGACGGGGTAAAAGTTCAAAAATGACAACAATAGGTAGTTTTGAAACTGGTTCGAAGTTTTACTTAACTCTTTTTCTTACCCAGGATTACTATAATATCAAAAGGGCTGTCTTTCTCGAGAGTGGACGAGTCACTGCTGACAGAATAATTCTCTCCCAGGTCCTCGATAACAAGATCTAAATATCCAGCCGCTCCTTCTTTAACAGAGATTTCCGTTTCTTGATAATCGTAGGAATCGGCGTTACCCGTTTTTATGTCTTTGTAGCCTAAACTTTCTAAAAACTCCTTTGCTTTTCCGGCCAATCCGGGAATACCGCCGCCGTTGAGTACCTTTAGCTGGATTTTTCCACGATCCGGAGTCGGGGTTGGAGTTAAAGTAGGAGTGTTAGTCGGTTCTTCCTGTTTTTGAGATTCTTGCTTGGTTTCGGCAGAATCGCCCGCCTGGTCATTTTTTAAAAAGATTGCCGAAGCAATCACAAAAATTGTTGCCGCGATACTAAGGACGATTAATCCTAAAAATATCCATCTTTTGAAACTAGGTTTTTTCACTTCCATATTTTCCTCAAAGACAGGCTGGGGTTGGTCGAGCTCAGGTTGTTTTTCTTCTTTTTCTGTCTCTTTTGGCTCCTCGGTTTTGGTTGGCTTCTCAACCTCTTTTTCTTTATTTTCTTCCTCATTTGTTTCTGTTTTTTCATCACTGGCCTCTTTGGCTTCTTCTGTTTTAGTTTCCTCTGCCTTTTCCTCGATTACGATTAAAGAGTCTTCTTTTTTCTCCTCTATTTCCTTCTCTGGATCCGAAACCTCTTTTTTACTCGGCTCAGCTTTTTTCATATTTTTATATTAACACGATTCTCTTAAAAAAAACCAGAGTGATAACCGGATGTTTGATAGTTGGGATGTGGGACTGGCCGCGCCCGCCAGATGCTTCGCTCAGGCGGTGCGGGCGGGAACCCAGGACCGGTCCACCCTGTTGGACTACCACCTCTCAGACCTTTCTTTTTAAATTAAGCTTAAAGGTTTAGTCGGGGATGCGGGGCTTGAACCCACGACCTCACGGTCCCAAACCGTGCGCTCTAGCCAACTGAGCTAATCCCCGAAAATAGTGATTGTTCTCTGAGCGAAACTGCCTGCCCGCAACGCCTAAGCAAGCTCGGCTTGTGATGGCGGGCGGGAGCTAATCCCCGCTTACGCTAAAGCTATAGCGGGCAGACCCACTTTTATTACTGGTGCCGAGGGGGGGACTTGAACCCCCATACCCGAAGGCACAGCCTCCTCAAGACTGCGTGTCTGCCAATTTCACCACCTCGGCTATATTGAACTTGTTTCAAAACCTTATCTAAACGTCATTCCGGGCTCGACCCGGAATC
>CAZWLF010000021.1:0-9840 GCA_964634805.1 uncultured Gammaproteobacteria bacterium | reverse complement strand
GAAGCGTTTTTGAGTAATGATATTTTGTCTGATAATAAGGCGAGAGAGATTACTTTTGGCTCAAACAGCGGGTTGTTGATTTCCGGAAAAAAGGTGGCGGTTAAGACCGGGACCAGTAACGATAAAAGAGACAATTGGGCGGTGGGTTGGACCCCTGATATTTTGACTTTGGTTTGGGTGGGCAATAATGACAATACCCCGATGAAATCGGTTGCTTCGGGAATTTCCGGGGCGACGCCGATCTGGCGTAAAATTATGGTCAAAGCGATTGACCGGTTTGGCTATAGCGATTTTACCGTTCCGTCCGAGATTGTTTCTGCCGAAGCGGACGTTGTTTCCGGTTACCGGGCCCATGACGGTTTTCCTGCCAAAACAGAATATTTTGTCAAAGGAACCGAGCCTAATCTTGCCGATCCAATTCACCAAAATTTAAAACTTTGTCACCAGTCGGGTAAATTAGCTACTCCGCCACAAATTGCCCGGGGTGATTATGAGCAAAAAGAATTTTTTGTTTTCAAAGAAGAGGACCCGGTTTCGACTGACGGAAAAAACCGCTGGCAAGAGGGTATTTTGGCTTGGACCGGGTCGGTTGACGATTCCCGTTATCACCCCCCGAGCGAGTATTGCCAGGAAGGCGGAGCAATTGAAATTGCCATCGAATCTCCGGTTAACCGGGTTACTTTAGGCAATAATTTCCCGGTTAAGGTTAAGGTGACGGCGATAAGGGCAATTAAAGAGGTAAGAGTTTATGTTGACGGAGAAATAAAGAAAAAGTTTTCGGAACGGCCTTACCAATTTGATATTCATTTGGCTGACGGCACCTATACCATTAAGGCGGTGGCTCAGGATACCAGCGGCGAGACCGGTGAAAGAGAGGCGGAAATCGGGGTTAATTTACCCTGGGATTGGCAGCCATCCCCTACCCCAACTCAGACTCCGATACCGACGCCAACTAACACGCCAACGCCTACCGCTGCCGCGACACCGACGTTGACTCCGACTGTCACCCTGACTTCAACACCGACTCCGACGCCCACCCCGACTTTATAGCCGCTCCCTATGTGAGGCAGAAAAAGCGGTTCTAAAGCGGTCAAATAAGGCCAATAAGGCGAATAAGACCAATGAGGCTAATGAAAAGCAAGTGTCCGCTTGATCGGCAGTCTGCGATGAATCGCTTTCCACTTCATCCTTCGGACTTTGAGGGATAAGGCCGGAAGGACCAGAGCCCGCGGGGGACTCACTTGGTTAGGCCGAATTTTTTCAAATGAAGTTTTTTGGCAGTTTTGTCGTCAACGTTAAAATAACGGGCTCTGAAAGTATATTTATACTCTCTTTTTTTCGGATCGTAGTAAATATCGGAAATGATTAGTTGCCAGAGGTGTTTCTCCCCTATTTTCTTCGAGTATTTCTTAATTAATTTTTCCGGGTCTTGTTTATCTTTTAAAAAGATATTGGCGTCTAAGGTGATGATCTGGCCGGTCAACTCATAGGCGCGAGAAGTGTTTTTTGTTTTTTTAGTTTCCTGGCGGGAAGTTTTTTTGACCCGATTCAGTGTTTGTTCTAAGTTTATCTCTATAAAGCTGATCCCTTTAAAGCGGATTATTTTAACTTCCTGATCCTTTGGCCCTAAACGGCTCAATATTTTTTTAGCGTCCTCTAATAGTTTTTTGGGTTGGTGGTGGTAAATGCCCAGAGAATAATGTTCAGAATAAGAATTTTTTTTGCGGTAAAAAACCTTGCCGATTTCGAAAAACTGCTGGTCGGATAACTTGTAACTTTGGTACTGTTTTTTCTGAAAGGCCAATGAAGAAACAATTGACATTCTTAAAACCGGAAACCGGTCGTTAACGCTGTTTTGAACCAGAATAGGATCAGCGGCCAAGTTTTCCGGTCGGTAAAGATATTTTTCTTGAATTAGCGGCCAGGAGCGGACTTCATCATAGCCTAGTTTAACCAGTTCAGCTTTGACTTTTTCGATCAGGGGCAGGATTGGAGGAGTAATATCAGTTAATTTTTTCTTGGCGATCGGCTGATCGACAGGAATCTTGTCGTAGCCTTTAAAACGGATGATTTCTTCGATCAGATCTTCCTTGAGTTTAAGGTCTTTTCTTAAGCTGGGCGGAACAACCCTTAACTGATTGTCTGTTTTTGCCTCTATTTGGCAGTCTAGACTCTTGAGGGTACTGATTATTTCTTTGTTTGAGATTTCAATGCCGGCGTAGTCGGATGGATGCTTAAGGTCGAGACCGATTTTGGGAGGAACCTCTTTTTTGGGATAATAATCATAAAGACTGCTGGTGATTCCCCCGCCGCAGTTTTTTAAAACCAATTGAATCAAATGGCGGTGGGCTTGGGGAATTAAATCCGGGTCAAGCTCTTTTTCTAAACGGATACCCGCCTCGGTGACGATATTTAAGGATTTGGCATCCAGGCGGACCTTAGTCCGATCGTAGATGGCCATTTCGATTATTGTCTCGGTGGTGCTTAGATCAATGGCGGCCCTTTTTCCTCCTAAAATTACCAGGCTGGCCGGGCCGGCTTGGTCAGTGATTAAAAAAGTTTCTTTTCCCAGCTCAACTTCAGTTCCGTCTAAGGTAACAAACTTTTTATAGTTGCTTTGATTGGTCTGCCAAACCAGTTTTTGGCCTGATTTGGCGGTGTCAAAAGCGTGGCAGGGAATCCCGTATAAAAGGGTGATGTAGTTGGTTAGGTCTACTAAAAGGTTAATGCTGTTGATTTCATGCAAGGAGAGAAATTTTTTAAGCCAGTCGGGAGAGGGGGTGTTTTTAATTCCGGAAAGCCTCAGGGCGATAATTCTTATGGTTTCCTTTTTGGCAGTTACTTTTATCGGCAGGCAGTAATTTTGACTGCTTTTGGGCAGGTTGATTTTGGTAATCGCTAACGGAATCCGGTAAAAAACAGAAAGATCCTTGGCAATGCCATAGTAGCTAAAGCAGTCGCCCCTGTTTTGGCGAACTTCCAAGCTGATTACTGTTTCTGAACCTGCTTTTTCAATGCTATCGGCAAAATGACCGAGCAAGGTCAAATCGTCAGCGACCGGTCTTGGGGTCTTTTTTAAGCCGGGTAGAAGTTTTTTAAGCTCGGAATAGACTATTTTCATAACTGGTTTGGTTTATAGGCTAAATTACCTCCTAATAAGGTTCTAATGTCATTGATTTTGTATTTGGCCATTACCCAGCGGTCCAGCCCGAGGCCGAAGGCGAAGCCTCGCCACCTTTTGGGGTTAATACCGGCTTTTTTCATTACCAGCGGGTGGATAATTCCGGCTCCGCCCATTTCCAGCCAGCCGGCGCCCTTGCAGAGTTGACAGCCTTTTCCATGACACTGAAAACATTGGAGGTCAAGACCTAGCCCCGGCTCGACTTCAGGATAGTATTTGCAGCGGTATCTGGCTTTTACTCGGGTTCCGTAAAGGTGATTGAAAAGTTTGTTAAAAACACCGATTAAATCTTTTAAGGAGATTTCCCGGTCAACTGCCACTCCTTGATACTGGTGAAAGAGAAAGTGGTTGCTTTTGGTGACTTTTTCGTTCCGGTAGACTGGTCCCGGGAAGGCGGCTTTAAAAGGCGGTTTTTCCTTTTCCAGCAAACGAGCTTCTACCGAAGAGGTTTGAGTTCTAAGGAGTATCTCCGGCTCTTCGATATAGATGGTGTCCTGAAGGTCTCGGGCGGGATGATTTTTGGGAACGTTTAACCTTTCGAAACAGTACTGGTCGGTTTCTATTTCCGGACCGTCGTAGATGGAAAAACCAATTGATCTAAACAAGGAATTGATTTCGTTTTCAGTGATAGTGATTGGGTGCAAGTGACCGATTTTTTTTAGCCTGATTGCCTCTTTTTTAAGTTTTTTTCCCTCTTTTCTCTTAACTACCGTTTTGATCGGCTGGGTTTTGATTAGGTTTTCAAGTTTTTTCTTAACCCGATTCAATTCTCTTCCGAAAGATTGTTTTTCCTGTCGGGATTTCGATCCTATTTCGGAAAAGAACTGGCTTATTTTCCCTTTTCTTCCTAAGATTTCTACCCTGAGTTTCTCCAGCTCCTCACTGGTTTTAACAGAGATAATTTTTTTTTGGTATTGCCGGAAAAACGTGTTAAGACTTGACATTTTAATGGTAAAATAACTGTTTTTTACCAACCGGGACGCTCATTTTCGAATCTTTGATTAAAAAAACCCTCCGAACGGAGGGTATCTTAAGCCTAAAATACGCCTCCTCCAACCTTAATTAAAAAAGAATTGGTTAGAGGCGGCAATTTGCTTCATTTATTTGTTTGAGTTGATTTTAGCTTTGCTTTTTGGCCTTGTCAATAATGGTTTGAAAAACTTCCGGTTCTTTGGCGGCGAAATGGGCTAGAATTTTTCTGTTTAGGTCGATTTTGGCCTTCTTAAGCAGTGGTATTAAGGTTGAATAGGTCAAGCCGCATTCTCTGGCGGCGGCATTGATTCTTTGGATCCAAAGTTTTTTGAAAGCTCTTTTGCGGATTTTTCTGCCGATAAAAGCGTATTGGCCGGCATGAAGCAAGGCCTCGTGAGCGACCTTGTAAAGCCGGTTTTTAGTCATCCGATAGCCTTTGGCAAGGCTGAGCGCTTTTTTGTGTTTTTGCCTTCGTACACGGCCTGTTTTGACTCTCATTTTTTTAACGATGTCCTAACATTTTTTTAACTTTTCTGGCCAGTGATCCGGAAACGATCCTTTTACCCTTCAATCGGCGAATCTGTTTTTTGCTTTTTTTCCTTTTTAAGTGCCGGTTGAAAGAGGATCGACAGAGGACTTTGCCGGTTTTAGTAATTTCAAACCGGTTGACGACTGACTTGCGGGTTTTTTGTTTCTTTTTCTGGTTCATTTTTTTTGCTTTTGCTTTTGACCGGTGTTAAAAACATGATTAGTTGCCGACCGGAAAATTTCGGCTCTTTTTCCGCGCTGTAGAATTCTTTTAAACTTTCTTTTAATTGATTAAGTAATTGGAAACCGAAATCTTTTTGAGTAATTTGGCGTCCCAGGAATTTTACCACAACTTTTAACCGGTCTCCTCTTTTGAAAAACTTCTTGGCCCGATTGATCCTTGTTTCCAGATCAGCCTTGCCGATGAAAGGGGTTAATCTGATTTCTTTGAGGCGCTCGCCCTTCCGGCCCCCCTTCCGGTTTTCTTTTTCCTTTTTGGCTAATTGATACTTAAACTTGGCGTAGTTGACAATTTTAACTACAGGAGGATTGGCTCTTTGGGCGATTTCGACCAAGTCGAGGCCTTTTTTCCTGGCCAACTCCCTGGCTTCAATAAGGGATAAGGTTCCTATTTGCTTACCGTCTTCGCCGATCAACCTGACTTTATCTGCCTTAATTTGCCAATTTGTTCTGTAAAAAAGCCTCCTCATGTATTTAATCTATCTTTCGGTTTGCAACCTAGATTAAAGTTTAGCATATCCGTACTCTGGTAGCAACCGAAGCTCAGCCAACAGATCTGGCGGCGTAACTTTCGTCGGAGAAAAGGAATTGGGCGCCACCCTTTTTACTGGAGAAGGTGCCCCAAAAAGAACCCTTTTTCCTGCCTTTTTGGTTGAATTCCTCCAACCAGGCGGAAGCATTATCCACGTCTTCCAAAAATTGAAGTATTAGTATTTTTAGCTTTTTTATAAAGGAAACTTGGTAAACACTCGGTTCGGTGATTAACTGTTCTGAGGCCAAGTCAAGCTGGCGGTCTAAGTTTTTGGCTGTTTTTCCTAAGGCAAGCACTTCTTCTTGCAGAATCCTGATTTCTTCTTCCGTTTCCCTTCTTTGGCGGCTGTATATTTCCAGTTCCTGCTGCTGGACTTTTTGGAGGAAAAAAACTTCTTTCCTGAATCTTTTTTGCAGTTCTTTGACCTCTTCTTTTGACTCCGGTTGAACGGAACCCGGGGGCGCTAACACTTCCCCGGCTTGCTTTGCCGCCTGAGCATAATCCTGCCCCTTTTTGGCAGAACTTTTCAAAGAGGAACCGGTTGAACTCCAAAAGCTATTCATAAAACTGGGCTATTATACTACAGGCTTACGAGATATTCAAGGGCCTTGTCCCTTCTGATTATTCTCGCCGCCAGGTATGGGTTGATTTTGGCCTTTTGATATTTCTCGGTTTCTTCTTTAGAAACAACAATTTTATTTTTATCGGCTACCTCCTCCAGACTGAGATCGATTTTCCAGCCGGCTTCTACCTGGAGGCGGTATTGCTGGCGAAGCTCTTCTATGGTGATGTTTTTCGAAGTTAGATACTGGTCTATGGTCAAACCTGCTTTTTGAGTTTGGTCAACTAAATCTGTCAGCTTTCTGTTTAACTCGTGTTCTATCAATATTTCCGGGAGTTTGATTTTAACGGTTTTGATAATTAGACTAATAACTTTTTGGATTCTTTCCTCTTTTTCTTCAGCCTCTTTTTTTTCTGTTTTCTGCGCCCCCTTTTCCGGTGTCCAAATCTTGGATTCAGCCAGCGTTTTTTTGATTTCTTCTTCCAGTCCGGCTAGGTCGATTTCGGGCATCTCGCAGGAAGTGATTTTTATTTTCCAATCTTTGCTTTTGTCCGCGGAAACGACCACTACTTTTGGAGGGATGACCGGATTAAGCTGGTATTCCTTGACCGCCTCCAGATAAGCTTCAGAGGCTGCTTTTTGAATTAGGCCTTGGTAGATCTTTTGGGGATCAATTTTTTTCTCTGCTATTTCCAGAGGGACTTTTCCTTTTCTGAAGCCGTCCAGAGAAAGGTTGGCGGCTTCTTTTTTTAAAACTTCTTTTTCGAGCCGGTTTACCTTTTCAGCCGGGATGACCGCGTTTATTTCAAAAGAACGGTCTTGCTGCCGGTTTAAAGTTATCCCAGTACCAGGAAAATCACCGGTGTCGGTTTGTGGATAAGCTGTTTTCCCGGTACCGGAGGTTTGCCCCGACAAGGCTGTTGAAGGTGTCGCGGAGGTTGCTCCGCGGGGCTCTGTTTTTAAATCCATTGGGATTATTTTAATTGGCTAAAACCTGAAAGTCAATTTTTACAGCGGTCTTTAACGAGTTTTTGATGCTTATCAGGTGTATCTTGCCGTTTTGGTTAGGGAAAAGAGGGATTGGTGGACTTTGACTGGGCAAGTTTTGAGGTTATTTCCTTGACAACGCTTTTGAGTTATGACAGGATATTTTTAACTCCAGATTTGCTATGAAGGAAAAAATATTTTTCTTAGCCCTTTTTTTTGGTTTTGCCCCGGTATTGATTATCTCGGAGCTGGTTTTGCTTGATAAAATTAACGCCTTGCCCCGCTCCGGCCCAGGGTCTTTTTCGGCCTCAGCGCAATCGTCCTTTAAGTTTGAGAACCTGCTTGGCGAGAAAATTCTTTCTTACGGAGACCGGAAAGAGGGCAAGTTGTCAGCTAACTTAGTTGGCGCCGACGCCCGGCCAATTTTGATAGAGAGGTATTTGGCCGCTTATGGTTCTCCTCTGGCGGAGTTTTCTGAACTGATTTTTGACTCTTCACAGCAGTATGGTCTGGACTACCGCCTAATCACTGCTATTGCCCAACAGGAATCAAATTTATGCAAGAAATCTCCGCCGAATTGTTTTAATTGCTGGGGGGTAGGGATCCATTCCCGGGGAACAATGTGTTTCGATTCTTACCCTGAAGCGATTCTTTGGATAGCCAGGTACTTGAGAGAGGAATATTTGGATAAGGGTTTAGAAACTCCGGAAGAAATTATGTCGAAATATTGTCCCCTTTCTAACGGTTCTTGGGCGGTGGGTGTGAGGCAATTTATGGCCGAGTTGGAGTGAAGGAGGCTGATTAAGAATGTCTAGCTATTATGACGATACTTCTTTTGACTACTCAAATTTTTGGCAAGGTAGAAAATACGAAGATTTAGCTGAAAAAATTGCCCTAAGCAGATTAATCGCCAGAATTCCGGGCCGATTTAGAGACAGCTTGCTTGACCTTGGCGCCGGCTTCGGTCGTTTGGCGGAAGTTTATGCCGGGGAGTTTAAAGTCTGCTTTTTGTTGGATCCTTCCAAGAAACTTCTTAACCGTGCCAAGAGGAACCTCTCCGGGAGAAAAAACTTGAAATTTCTAATCGGCAACGGAGAGAAAATACCTTTTAAAAACAGGAAGCTTGATCTGGTCTTGATGATTCGCGTTTTCCACCATATTCGCCGGCCGAAAAAGACCTTGACTGAGGTTTTCCGGGTTTTAAAACCCGGGGGTTATTTTATCTTAGAGTATGCAAATAAAGCGCATTTTAAGGCGAGATCTTTAGGTTTTTTCAGGAGGGAAAAACCGCTCGTTTTGGAACCGACCGATATCCGGTCCAGGAAAAATTTAAAACGAAGAACAATCCCTTTTGTCAACTACCACCCTGGTTGGATTCGGAATCTAATCAAGAAGTCCGGATTTATTTTAGTGGAAAAACTTTCGGTTTCTGATTTCCGCTCCGGAATATTAAAGCACCTCCTCCCCGATTGGGTATTACTTTTTATGGAAAAAAAACTTCAGGGGCCTTTAGGCAGAATTGACTTTGGGCCAAGTATTTTTGTCTTGCTTCAAAAACCGGTTGAGTAGTCCCCATTGACTTTACTATAAGATTGTTGTATTATCAGACTCAGATCCCGGGGTTACCTTTAATAAAGTTGACTCTGGGATTTTTTTTTGAAGTTCTGTTTCTAGGTTAGAGATTTCCTTTTTTGTGATCTCTATGATCAAAAAGTTTATTTTGGCATTGGTTTTGAGCCTGTTTCTTTTTGGTTTCAGCGCCGGCAAAATTTTGGCGGCAGATTTAGCCTGCCTGCAAGATTCGGCTGATTTAACTTCCAGGCCGAACCTGGAAGAAGAAGCAGACTGGCGCTACTTGTCCCTTTACCTTTTTTTAAAGGGGTATGACTCTCCTTTAGCAGAGTTTTCCGACCAATTTATAGACTCCGCTGACGCCTGGTGGATAGACTGGCGTTTGGTTCCGGCGATTGCCGGGTTGGAGTCTTTTTTTGGAAAAAGGATGGTTCCTGAAACCTATAACGCCTATGGCTGGGGCGGAGGCTATATTGGTTTTGAGAGCTGGGAAGATTCGATTGACCATGTTTCCAGAAAGATAAGCCAGAACTATTATGGCCGAGGCTTGGATGACCCGTTTAAAATCGGCCCGGTTTATGCTCCGCCAAACCCAAAATGGGGTTCGCTGGTGGCTTCGATCATGAACAAAATCTGACCGGATTGTTCTTTCCGCCGGCTTTTTTGGTAAAATAAGACAGGGTGATTTTATTGAACTTGTTCCAAAACTCTGTCTCGCTGTCATTCCGGGCTCAATGCGATGCCGCATGGCTGTCGCCGCGCAACGTCGGATGACTGTTGTGACCCGGGGTTCTTTCTGTCATTCCGGGCTTGACCCGGAATCTGTCCAGATTCTGAATCAAGTTCAGAATGACAAGGTAGATTCTGAACACCCCAGTCATCCGACGGGGCAGGCAAGTTCAGGATGACAATGTAAATTCAGAATGACGGGAATAACTATTTTTGAGACTGGTTCAATTGGTCTTTGCTGAAGGTGGAGAAGAAGATCTTTAAAAATGGCCAATGGCTAATGGGTAGATAAACAAACAGGGAGTGTGGCCGAGGCGGCGATAGTCCTCTTGACATTTCAGCACGAGCCGTGAACGCTGTGCCCTTCTGAAGCTCAAAGAGCGAAGGAGGGAATAGTACCCGAAGGCGAGTGCTAAGATGGGGAGGAGAATTGGCTTTGCCGAAGGTAAAGAAAATTGTTTGGGGTTTAGCCGAGGGGTTGGAATTCAAGCCCGCCGATAGTCGCTCTGTGAGCCGTGTTCAAGTAGAACCGGAAGG
>CAZWLF010000020.1:0-10019 GCA_964634805.1 uncultured Gammaproteobacteria bacterium | reverse complement strand
GTAAAGCTTTTTATTCTTCGAGCGAAGCGCAGCGGAGTCGAGAAGAAGTTAAACAAGAGTTCTCGACAGGCTCGAACGGTAATGAGAGTTCTCGACAGGCCTTTGGTCCTGAGGCTTTGTCGAAGGACTCGAACGGTAAAGCTTTTTATTCTTCGAGCGAAGTCGAGAAGAGTTGTTCGTCGTCTCACTGCTTGTGGGATCAAGATGGCGGGAGTAATTGAGGAGATTTGTCTGTTGTTCTCCCGTCAAACCGGTTTGCCCTCAATGCTTCGGCAGCAATTTGTCTTCGGTGTCTTAACCGTTTCATCTCGGATATAAGCCCATGGCGGTTTATTCCTTCCACCGCCGCTGGCTTTCAAAAGTATCGTGAGGTCGGTAAGGAGTAATTAAATTTTTAGGATCCTCGCCTAAAATTTTGATTTTGTCTTTTGGATAAAGCAGTCCTAACCCTTTTTCTCTGATCAAGTTTAGGTAGCCGATGTCTTCGATCTTAAAACCCATTAAGTAGGCGGCTAAAGAGTCGGCCGCCAGAGGATCCAAAGAGGCAATTGTCCAGCCGGAGTTAATTGGAGTACCACTGCAGGGTCCGTTGCCTTCCATGCCAACGGTGCCGTCTATAATGGCTAAATTTGGGAAGGTGTGCTTGGCAATTTCGGCCAGGATCCAGTGGATTTGTTTCCCTTGATGGATTTTTGCCCGGTTGCTGAAAGGTTTTTGCTGGATTGCTCCGACTAAGAGATTTTTAATCGACAGGGTAGCAACCACAGCATCGTGGGTTTTGGCCCGGCAGATTGAGGCAATAAAGGGGGACTGAGTATAAATTTCGGCCAAGGGCAAGACCAGCTCGCCCTGAGGATATTTTATGGTTGCTCTTTCGGTTGGGCTGTTGACCGAATCTAACAGCTTGACCTTCGGGTTTTGGCTTAACTCTGTAAAACCAAACCGGTGGAAACCTCCGTCGCTATTGCCTAAAGTGGCTTCTTCGGCGACAATAATCTCGCCTTGGTAAAAGTTCTGAATCGAGTCAATAAAAGCTTTTACCGATTCGAGCGGAGTAGTCGCCAGTTCGGTGTAAGCGGAAACAAAATTGATTTTTACTACCACCCGGCTGGTTTTAGCCAGCGCTTTTTTTAAATCGGCAATAATTGGTTCTAACGCCTTTTGAACTCCAGAGTGAGAATCCTGGCTTTTGGTTAAAGAAACTTGGCAGTCCATCTTCAGGTAGTACTATAACACAGAAAGATTTATTTCCACCTTTCGACCATTGCCAGAACAGGCTATTTTGAGGTTTAATAAAAGCAGTTATGGTTAATTCGACTAGCTGGAGCAGATCGGTGGAAGCTCTTTTAAAAGAGCTTGATACTTCTGCTGATGGTTTAAAGAATGCTGAGGCCAAAAAAAGGCTGGAAAGAGACGGTTTAAACGAGATTAAACGGGAATCTTCCCATCCTGTTTTAAAGATTTTATGGCTTCAGTTTCAGAATTGGTTGATAATAATTCTTTTTTTAGCCGCGGCGCTTTCCTATTTTTTGGGCGAGCACCTTGAGGGAGGAGTGATTACCGGCTTGGTGCTTTTAAGTGTATTCTTTGGCTTTTTTCAGGAGTATCGTGCCGAGAAAGCTTTGGAAAAACTAAGAAAATATATCAGCCACAAGATAAGGGTAAAAAGAGACGGTCAGTGGCAAACTCTGGAAAGTAAGCACTTGGTAGTGGGAGATTTAGTTGAATTAAGAATTGGCGATATTGTTCCGGCTGACATCCGACTGATCTCTTTGAACGGACTATCGGTTAATGAAGCGGTTTTAACCGGTGAGTTTGAACCGGTAGTCAAAGATTTAAAACCTGTCCGGGGTAAAGGCCAGCGGCCCCAGGATTTAAAAAATATGGTTTTTATGGGAACTTCGGTTTCTTTCGGTCTGGCAGCTGGCGTGGTAACAGCGGTGGCCAAAGACACTTTTTTTGGAAAAACAGCTAAGCTCTTGTCCACTATTCCGCGAGAGACCGATTTTCAAAAACAGATAAAAAACTTCAGTTCCTTTCTTTTCAAGGTAACGGCGATCATGACCGCCTTTGTCTTTTTAGCTAACGCTTTTTTCGAAAAGGGTATTTTCGAGTCGCTCCTTTTTGCCGTTGCTTTGGCGGTAGGGATTGCTCCGGAGATGCTGCCGGCGGTAATTACAGTGACCTTGTCTCAGGGAGCTTTAAAAATGGCCCGGAAAAAAGTGATTGTCAAAAGACTTGCTTCAGTTGAAGATTTGGGAAATGTAGACACTTTATGTACCGACAAGACCGGTACCCTGACCGAGGGAAAATTTTCTCTTGCCGGTTTCAAGGATGTTATTGATAACGATTTGGACCCCGACTTATTCAAGTTGGCTTTACTTTGCGCCGGCGGGTTTAGCCAGCAGCGCAAGCTATTTTTAACTAATGCTATCGACAAGGCTCTTTGGGAAAGTAAACTGGCCGGGGAGCTTAAAGAGAGTTTGTCGGTTTACCAAGTTTTAGACGAGAACGAATTTGATTTTGAGCGGAAGCGGATGAGCGTTTTGGTTTCTGAAAAAAGCCGACCTAAGAATTGTTGGCTGGTGGTTAAAGGAGCGCCGGAATCTGTTTTAAAAGCGGCGGTGGAAGTTTTAGTTAAGGGTAAATCGGTCTTAATCAAGGGTCAGCAACGGAAAAAAATCGCTGAGCAATTAAATAGTTATGAGGATTCGGGTTACCGGGTGATTGCCTTAGCCAGGAAAAAAATGGAAGCGCCTGATTCTGTAATTGAAGACGAAGTCGGACTTACCCTTTTGGGCTTTTTGCTTTTCAATGATCCGGTCAAAGCCTCGGCGATCAAGTCTTTGAATTTATTCCAAAAATTAGGAGTAAAAATCAAAATTATCAGTGGCGACAGTGTTGGTACCACCAAAAGCGTTGCCGTAAAAGTTGGCTTGATTGGTCAAAAAGGAAGAGTGGTTAGCGGGGAAGAGCTGGATGAACTTCATGACCGGGATTTTGATCAATACGTGAGTAAATACGCTGTTTTTGCCAGAGTTACCCCGGAACAAAAATATAAAATTGTCGCTTCGCTGAACCGGGAAGGCCACATCGTTGGTTTTTTGGGTGATGGGATTAACGACGCGCCGGCTCTAAAGGCGGCTGATGTGGGGATTGCGGTTGATACCGGAGCGGCGATTTCCAAGGAAGCGGCCGATATTATTTTGCTGAAAAAAGATCTGCAGATTTTAGCCGACGGGATTGAGGCAGGTAGAAAAACTTTCGGCAACATCATGAAATACATCCTTAATACTATTAGCGCTAACTATGGCAATATGTTTACTGTTTCCGCTTCTTCTTTATTTTTAAAATTTATCCCGCTTTTACCTTCGCAAATACTTTTAAACAATTTGATTAGTGATATCCCTCTTTTGGCGATCGCCACAGATAATGTTGACGATGAATTTGTTAAAAAACCGAAACGGTGGAATCTTCGTTTGATTGGCATGTTTATGGTCCACTTCGGTTTTATCAGTTCGTTTTTTGACCTGATTCTGATTTTGTTCTTGCTCTTTTTCTGGAAAGTCAGTCCGGGTGTTTTCCGGACCGCCTGGTTTATCGAATCTTCGCTTTCGGAAATAGTTGTCACTTTTTCGATCCGAACTAAATTGTTATTTTTCAAAAGCAAGCCGAGCTGGTGGTTGATCGTCCTTAGCTTTTTCTCCGGCTTGTTAGTAGTTTTAATCCCATTTTCAACTTTCGGCCGTGAGATTTTCGAATTCAGCCCTTTACCGGTCTCGATTTGGATTTGGATCGGCGTGGTGGTGATCTCTTATTTTGCGGTTACCGAAACGGTCAAACATAGGTTCTTCGCTAAATTTGAGTTTTAATCCGCCTTCGTTAAAATTTTAAGGATTTTCCCCTCTTTGTTTTTAGACCGGAGAATTTTGTTTCGGGAGAGTTTTTGGTTTTCCGAAAACTCTTCCAGGGATTTTAAAATTTGGAAAAACGGAAACAACTTATCTTGAATCGCGATAGCTGTCGAAGAGTCTTCAATATGCTATCATTAACTTGATGTCCTTCTTGATTTGGCATTATACTGAAGGCTTAGGGTTTTTCTTTAACCGCTGGCTTTTCGTTCTGGCTTGGGTTAATCACTACTTCTCAACAAGTCTTTTAGCCAAATCCCTTTTTGCTCCTTGGAAAAGATTAGTAATTGAGGAGTCGGAAAGTCCTGGATTAAAAGGTTTTTTCGATCGGGTCACCTTTAACCTAATTTCCAGAACCATCGGGGCGATAGTCCGTTTTACAGTGATTTTGTCTGCTTTACTGATCCTTTTTTTGGCAGTAATTGCTGGTGTGGTGCTTTTTTTGCTCTGGCTGGTCTTTCCGCCTTTGGGGTTAAGGCCTTTTTGGCAGGAGAAAAAAGAGTCGCTCTCTTTTGCTAAGGAGTTGTTCAACAAAATCAAAAAAAACCCCGGTTTTGCTTCTAAACTTCTTTGGGAGAATCGCGCCGGAGCCTTTATTCTCACTCACGTTGGTTTGGATAGGGAAGAATTGGTTAACCATACGGTAATCAATTCGGAATTTTTAAAATTGGGATCCCCGTCGTCGTACCGGTCCTTGGTCGAGGGGTTAATTAATCCGACCGAGGAGTTTGAGAATTTTTTAAACTCCAAAGGTTTGGTAAAAGAGGACCTTTTTTTGGCGGCTTACTGGTGGGACGCTCAGCAAAAACCTTCCGGTTTGATTGACGGAAGATTATTTGGCCGTCCCGGGATTGGATTGGAGTTGCTTTTTGGCTATACCCCGAGCCTGAATAACTATGTAGTTGACCTTTCTGCGCCCCAATCCTTTTCTCACCACTTAATCGGTCGGGAGCCAATTGTTCTTAGAATGGAAAGAATTCTTTCCAGCAACAAGAGTGTTTTTTTGACCGGCCAGCCTGGAGTGGGCAAGTATACCGTTGCCTTGGAATTTGCTTATCGCGCCGGCACCGGCCAGTTAGGAAAGGAAATGTCCTACCGCCGGGTTCTGGAATTCGACTACCACTTTCTCCTTTCCGAAGCAACTGATTTAAGCTTAAAGAAGAAGAAACTTTCCTTGATTTTGGACGAGGCGGCTAGAGCGGGAAATATAATTTTAGTGATTAGAGACTTGCACCGGTTGACTAACTCCGATGTTGAGGGAGTTGATTTTACCGATGTCTTTGAGCCGTTTTTGGACCAGGGACAGCTTAAAATCATTGCCATTGGATCCCAGGTGGACTATGAGCGATTTTTAGCTCCTAACCTGAAACTGCGCAAAGATTTCCAGCCGGTTGAGGTAATTCCGCCGACTAAAGACGAGGCGATGATAATTTTGCTTTTGGCGGCTTACCAGTGGGAAAAAACTAAAAAGATTATTGTTACCGTTCCTTCTTTAAGGAGAATCTTGGACGGTACTGATCGCTATATTACTGATATTCCTTTCCCGGAGAAAGCGCTTGAGCTTTTAGACGAGGTTGTTTTTAGTTTAGAGAAAGAGGCCAAAAAAACAGCGACACCGATTAAAGTAGATCAGATTCTTTCTGAAAAAATCGGACTGCCCCTTTTGGCTCCTACCGAGTCCGAAAAAAACAGGCTTTCCAACCTGGAAGAAATTATTCATAAAAGATTGATTGATCAGGAAAAGGCGGTTTCTTTGATTGCTAAAAGTTTAAGGAGCAGGACCGTTGGCGTTGGGGGGGAAAACAAGCCGATAGGCTCTTTTCTCTTCATGGGTCCAACCGGAGTAGGCAAGACCCAGACCGCCAGGGCTTTAGCTTCAGCCTACTATGGCAGCGAAAAAGAAATTTTGCGTTTTGATTTAGCTGAATACGTTTCTGATGAGGGAACGATTAGGCTTTTAGGCTCTTTATCTCAAAGTCAGCCTGGCATTCTGGCGACTTCGATCCGGAATCGGCCGGCAAGCCTGCTTCTACTGGATGAAATAGAGAAAGTGCCTCCTAAAATTTATAACCTTTTTTTAACCCTGCTTGATGAAGGTTATTTTACCGACGCTTTCGGCAGAAAGATTAACTGTAGGAATCTCTTTGTCATCGCCACTTCCAATGCCGGAGCGGAAAAAGTGAGACAGCTGGTTTCCCAGGGTCTTTCCGGAGAAGAGCTCCAGAAAGAAATGCTTGATTATGTCCAAAGGGAAGGTTTTTTCCAGCCGGAATTTTTAAACCGTTTTGACGGAGTGGTTGTTTTTGAGCCTCTTAAGGGCGAGGACTTGGTTAAAATTGCCTATTTACAGATGGAGGATTTGCGGTACAGCCTAAAACAGAAAAACATTTATTTGGAAATAACCGAAGATGTTTGTCAGAAATTGGCTCAGGATGGTTATCAGCCCGAATATGGAGCCAGGCCGATGAAAAGGATTATTGACCTGGTTCTGGGTGACTTAATCAGCCGGGCGATTTTAAATGGTGAGATAAATTCCGGAGACAATTTCAGAATTGTCCCCAAGCAGGAAGTAGAGGAGTTCGCTTGGGAAAAAATAGATAAACCTCCGGTCAGAGGCGTCTAACTGTTCTTAAGGATGGAAACGCCGCCTTCTTCGACCGCTTCCGTTCCTACTTCCCTGAACAATCTAAAACCCCGTTTTCTTTGACACTTCGCTTCCGGGGTTTCAAGTATTTGGCCATCCGGTCCGATTCCGGCCATAAAAACTCTTAAAGCCGTTAGCGTTTTGGTTTCCAAATCGTTTTTGCCGATCATCTTAAAAACTTTTCTATATTTTCCTGATGCTCCTGATAAGTTTTAGCAATATGAATTTTTTTATCGGCTGAGTGCAGGTAAAAAAGAGCTTCGGTATCAGCCGGGTTGGCTACAGCTTCAATCGAAGCCAAACTCGGACTGCAAATTGGTCCGGTAGGCAGTCCTTGGTTCAAATAGGTGTTATAGGAAGATGGGGTCGTTCTTAATTGATTCCCGGTTACCGCAGGCCAAAAATAGCATTCGGTGATTGGTATTTTTCCTTTCGGGTCCGCCTCTGAAAACTGACAGTCCCTTGAGGCGACGGCGTATTGAACGGTGGCATCAATTTCCAATCTCATCCCTTTTTCCAGCCGGTTTAGAATAATTCCGGCGATAATTGGTTTGTCATAGTCTCCTCCGCTTTCACGTTCAATTAACGAGGCGATTTTAACGGCAGTATCGTTTCTGACGTTAGCTGCTAATAATTGTTGATAGACCTGATCATCAAACTTATTGTTGAAGTTAGCCTCCAGCCTTTGGGTAACTTGGTAAGGGATCGCTTCGCTGTCTATCAGGTAGGTATCCGGGAATAAATAACCTTCTTTGGCTGAATCAATGAAGGAAAAAATCTCTTTTTCGTCCCAACCGAGCACTCTTCCTAAGATCAGAGCGGTTTGCTCCTTTCTTTTCCCCGGCGGAATAGTTACCCACTTTTGGTAGGGTTCCTGAAGCAAGGCTTTAGCGATTTGGTAAGCATCGTCGCTTTTGGAAATTAAATAACCTCCCGGATTTATTCTTTGACCAACTACCGGACAGCCTTTTTGTTTCCAACAGCGGATGAAAAGGCTGATTTCGAAAATTTCCCGATTGCGTAAAAACCCCGACTCGATCAGGCGGTTGATAACCGCTTCTTCGGTATCGCTTGGTTTGACGACAAACCTTTCTTGGGGACTATCTTTGACCGGGCCTTTAAATTTAGAGAAAATAATTCCGGCAGAAGTTAACAGCAGAAGTAGAAAAATAGCCAAAATCAGTTTTATTAATCTCACCTTAGTAGTTTACCACCCCAAATCCAAAAAATATTAATCGATAGATGGGGATTAATTAGGCAGCGCCTTTTTTTGGGGAATAAGACCAATCAGTTTTCCTTGAACGGAAAAGTTTTCTAAAATCGGCTTGTATTTCGGATTAGCCGGGAAAAGCATCGGCCTTCCTTCGACGATTCTTAACCTTTTTAAAGTAACCCCGTTTTCGTGCAAAGCGGCAATGATTTCTCCGTCATTAGCAACTAATTGGGGAGCAATGATGGCAATATCCCCGCTATTAATTCCGGCCCCAACCATGCTGTCGCCGGAAACCTCAACCGCGAAAACATTTTTCAACCCCCGGCTCTGAATTAACGAGATTTTGATATATTTGTCTACATGATCTTCGGCAAAAAAAGAGGTCCCGGCCGGGATACTGCTGGCCATCAAAGGGATTGAGAGGCAGCCTTGGTCGGGTTGAAGCAGGTCTGGGTTTATTCTAATGCTTCTGGCCCCTTTTTTCCTTGAAATAAGCCCGACTTCTTCCAGTTTTTCCAGCTGAAGAGTAACGCCTCTGAGTGATTTGATCTGACAACGGTCCCTGATTTCCCTGATTGTTGGGGGAAACCCTAGGGTTTTAATTTGGCTGATAATGATTTCCAAAACCCTTTTTTGTTTTTCGGTCAATTTTTGATAGTCCATTAACCTGCCTCTTTTTTAAAATTTAATCGATCCGGCAATTTCGCCTGATAGTTAATTAGTGGTAGCCTTTAGTCTATTGACTTTTGTCTACTAAAGATAGTAACATTGCTCTAAAAGGTTGTCAAGCCGGAAATAGTTAAGAAAAGATTTTTACTTTTAAGTTGTAGTTTTGAGATTTTAATTGAACTTGTTTCAAACCCTTATCTAAACGTCATTCCGGGCTTGACACAACGTCGGATGACTGTTGCCACGCGATGCCGCATGGCTATCGTGATACGACGTCGGATGATTGGGTTCTTTCTGTCATTCCGGGCTCGACCCGGAATCTATATAGATTCTGAATCGAGTTCAGAATGATAGTGATAGATAGTTTTGAAACTGGTTCATTTTAACTTTTAACCTTTCAATGGATTTATATCAAAAAATTTCTATTTTAGGTCCGGGAGCCAAGTACGACACCTGCGGACCTAAAGATTTTGGAAAGACAACTGATATCCCGGGTGTTTATCAGGCTAAAGTTGCCGGCAGCCATATCTGCCGGCTGTTTAAGGTTTTGCAAAGTAATACTTGTCTTAATAACTGCCGTTACTGCGCTTTTCGTCGGGACCGCGCTTGTCTTCGAGTTAGCGCCAGCCCGGATGAAATGGCCAGAGCTTTTGACTCAGCTTACCGCCGCCGGTTGGTTGAAGGGCTTTTTCTGTCCTCCGGAATTGCCGGCGGACCGGACTTGGCCATGAGCAGGATGCTGGATACGGTCCATATTTTGAGGGAGAAATACTGTTATCGCGGCTATATTCACCTTAAGATTATGCCCCAGACTTCTTTAAGTGTAATTCAAGAGTCAACTAAATTGGCCAACAGAATTTCTTTGAACATTGAGTCGCCGACAGACGAAGCCTTATCAAAACTTTCTCAAGAAAAGAGTTTGAAAAAAGGGTTTTTTCACACCCTTTCCCTAATTAAGGGGGAACTAAGGAAGAATCTTTTTGCCGGCAAAAAGATCCCCAGTTTAACTACCCAATTTGTCGTTGGCGCCGGAGATGAAAATGACGGTGAGATTGTTAAAACTACCCACTTTCTTTATAAAAATTTTGGCCTGAGAAGGGTTTTTTATTCTGCTTTCCGTCCGGTTAGCGGCACTCCGTTAGCCAACAAACCGCCGGTTTCTTTGATCCGGGAGCACCGGCTTTACCAAACCGATTTTTTAATGCGTTTTTACCGTTTTTCTCCTGGAGAGATACCTTTGGACGAAAACGGCTTTCTTTCTGAGATGGAAGATCCAAAAGCTGTCTGGGCCAGGAAAAACCCGCAGTTTTTCCCAATTGATATTAATAAAGCTTCTTATTGGGATTTGATCAAAGTCCCGGGTCTTGGTCCGGTTTCGGCAAAAAAGATAGTTCAGATTAGGAGACAAACTAAAATTGCTTCCTTGGACCGACTCCGTAATTTCCGGTTTCAGCTAAACAAAATCGGTTCTTATATTAAGGTCTAAGCCAAAACTTTTCACTTCGACTTTGGCGATAATGAAATCGTTAGGCTAATTACTGTGAACTTGTTTCAAAACCTTATCTAAACGTCATTCCGGGCT
>CAZWLF010000019.1:0-10043 GCA_964634805.1 uncultured Gammaproteobacteria bacterium | reverse complement strand
ATTGATTATTTAATTGAAAACGGAGGAATGTCGCAAATGTCCTTGACTTATACATCCGGTTGAAAAAACTAACCCTGCGGTATACAATAAGAACCAATGGCGGTCCCTAAAAGAAGAACATCCACTCATAGAAAAGGCAGAAGGAGAGCAACCCACGCCCTTAAACTGCCTGAAGTTTCTCTCTGTCCGTCTTGCGGCAGTTACAAAAGACCTCACTATGTCTGCCCAAGTTGCGGCAAACTTGACTCCGGAAAAAAACCAACCGAACCCGAAAGAGAAAAAGTAAAACCCGCCGCAGGAAAAAAAACAAACCGGAATCAGAAAAAAGGCGGTCTTTTGAGAAAAGTCAAAAATGCCCAAAGTTAAAAAAGATCCCAGGCATCAGCGCCGGCGGAAGACAGTTCAATCGCTTTTTGCCTGGAGCCTTAACAAAACCACGGAATTAACTCCGTTAGCCAAAAAGATCATTAGGAAAGCTAAAAAAATCGATCAGCTAATCAGTGAATCTGCCCCGAGATGGCCATTAGAAAAGATAAATAGAACCGACTTAGCCATTCTAAGACTGGCCATTTACGAACTTAGTTACACTCCGGAGATTCCTGATAAAGTAGCCATTGACGAAGCAGTGGAGCTGGCAAAAGAGTTTGGCTCGGAAAATTCTTCCGGCTTTGTCAACGGCGCTCTTGGGGCAGTTTACCACAAGCTAAGATCAGTAGAAAAAACAGACGTCGAAAAAGACCAAGTTAAAAATGAAAAAGACTAAACTGCCAAATTTCGCTCTTAAATTTAAAAACAAAGACCTGCTTTTAAAGGCCTTAACCCACCGTTCCTATCTAAACGAACACCGAAGCCAGGAACTCAAATCCAATGAAAGATTAGAATTCTTGGGCGACGCTGTTCTTGAACTTTGGACGACCGAGAAACTTTTCCACCATTTTCCAAACTTAGCCGAAGGAATTTTAACCAACATCAGAGCTTCTTTAGTCTGTACTAAAAGCTTGGCTGAAATAGCCGAAAAAATTAAAATAGGTCCGGCTTTGCTTTTAAGCAAAGGCGAGGACGATGGAGGAGGCAGGAAAAACCCTTCTCTGCTGGCCGATTCTTTCGAGGCGGTAATCGGAGCCTTATACTTAGACTCCGGCTGGCCAAAAGTTGACCCCTTTTTAACCGAAAACCTGCTCAAAAAATTGATTTCTTTAGGCAGCCGGGGGGATAATAAAGACGCTAAAACAAAACTCCAGGAAAAGGTTCAGGCAAAAATTAAGTTCACCCCATACTATAAGATTATCAAAGAAGAAGGCCCTGATCACGCTAAAAAGTTTACCTCTGCCGTTTTTTTCGACCAGGAAAAAATTACCACCGGGGAAGGCGCTTCAAAAGGCGAGTCTGAAGAAGCGGCCGCCGAAAAAGCATTGACTATTCTCGGGAAAGAAAGTAAGATAAGAGCTAAAATTGAGGTAAAAACGGTCAAATAGAACAAAATGCTAAAAATAAAACTTTCTCAGCAAGGTAAGAAAAACCAAAGGAGCTATCGGATTATCGTTGCTCCGGCCCGATCAAAAAGAGATGGCAGGTACACCGACTATCTTGGCTCCTTAAATCCAAAAACAAAGACGATCAAGGTCGATCAGAAAAAAATTGATTTTTGGCTCGAACGAGGAGCTCAAATGACCGAAGGGGTTAAAAAAGCGATGGACTTAGCCAAAAAAAAGCAATGAAAAAACTGCTCGAGTTTATCGTCAAATCAATCGTCAGTTCTCCGGAAAAAGTCTCCATTACCGAGGAAGCTCCGGAAGCGGGACTCCACAGACTGACGCCTGCAACACCTCTCACTGCCCTGTCAGAGCAAACATCCCATCCCGGGAGACCAACTTACCCACAAGCTCAGACCGGTAGTCTTACCGGTACTGGGATAAAAAATTTCATTATTAGAGTGCCGCAGCCAGAGATTGGCTTAGTCATCGGCCAACAAGGAAGAGTGATCAAAGCAATCAAAAGCCTGCTTCTGGTTCTTTCAAAAGGAGAAAGATTTGCCTTAGAAGTTCAGGAAGCTTAAAACTTATTTGTCTTATGAAACTAATAAGTCTCCTGAGACTTCTTTTTTTTCCGGACTTCTTCTCTAAAAATTAAATGGGTCTTGCCTGGTTCCGTATTCTTCAACCGTCCTGACTCCTGACCCAAGCTTAGGGAAATTAAGCTTATCAAGCTGATCCAAAAAGTTGATCTCCTCGTCGCTTAAAACCAAACTCTCCAAGCTGATTGCCTCCGGTTTGTAGCTCGACAGCGGCGGGCTGTAAAAAGTACTCAACCGAAGTTGAACCGAAACGTTAGCGCCGGCTCTTCCCGGGACGCTCAGGTCAAAACTCTCTGCCTGGAAAAGGGGCGCCGTTTCTTCCAAAGAAGCAAAAAGCTCCGGGACTTTCCCCAAAGAACCAACCACCTTAAGTTCTAAAGGCAATTTTTCCACTTTTCTATCTTTCAAACTGCCAGCCTCATCCTCCTTTTTGATCTCACCCGGGGAAAAACTCAGCTCCTTAATCGCAAACTGGGCCTTTAAAATTGATTCCCTTAAGCCCTGCAGGATATAGGGCACGTTTTTGGTTTCCGGCAAAGCGGCGCTTGCCAAAGAAGCTTGGTACTCCAAAGTCTTGCTGTTCAACGATGAAGCCAAAAGATACTTGGTTTTAATCGTTTCTAACTCTGCTTGGTTTTTTTTAATTGTTCTTATTCCCTGGCTGATTTCCCTTAACTGGCCGGGTAAAAATAAGACCACGGAAAGAACCACGAAAATTATTACCGCTAACGGCAAAAATAAAGGTTTATATTTGCTAAGATCCATATTCAGCCCGAATTTTTATTTTCTTTAATTTCTAAAGAAAAAGTCCAGTCGCCCTTTCCTCCGTTTAAAGAAGTCATCTCCATCGTTTGGTATTTCTCCTCCCGGCGAGTGTCAGCAACTCTCCTTTCAAACTCCTGAAGCGAAGCCAAGGAAAGTATCCTGCCGGAAATTTTAATGTTAACCCGCTCAATACTAATCCTCTGTATCTCAGTTCCTTCCGGGAAAAGCAAAAACAAATCATCCAGACTCCTGGAAAAATAGGGCCTTTTACTGATTACTTCTGCCGCCAATTTTAATCTCAATATCAAAGATTGCTGGAGGCCGATCTCGGAAGAAACCTGGTCTAAAGCCGTCTCTACCTGGGCCTTCTCATTAGCTAAAACTTTTTTTCGGTACAAAATAAAAGTTTTTAAAGAAAAGGTAACTAAAACAATAAACAGCCAAAACCCGATAACAATAAAGGCCGTTTTCTTTAACTTTCTCGCCAGCCTGATCTGAGAAAGCTGAAACCGGGTTGCTGTCGGCAAAAGATTAATATTTGTTTTTTCCATTGTTAGATAAAGTCGAATTTCAGCGAATCCTTCCCGACCAACCTCTTTCTTTTAAATAACACCGTATTAGGAACCAGTTTCAAAACTACCTATTGTCGTCATCCTGAACTTGATTCAGGATCTGGGCAGATTCCGGGTCGAGCCCGGAATGACGTTTAGATAAGGTTTTGAAACAAGTTCTAGGTACCGCCACAGCGGAATATTCCACGCGGTTTCTAAAATGCCCCGCCCCAATGCCGCGTCGGGACTGATGCCGGGATGGACCGGACCAGCTAAATCAAACCCCTGGCCGCCAAACCGAAAACAACACTAAAACGCGCCCCCTCGCTTCTGACATCAATTGTCAGCGGGTTCTCAGTTTCTACTCCGGTAAACGGCTGGGCCAGCTGAACTTCAATTCCTAAAACCTTGGCTAATTCCTCGATTAATTCCGGAGTGGCCGCCCCGCCGCCGCAAACTACCAGAAGATTAATGTCTCCGTGCCACTCCTCCTTAAAAGAAAAAATTGTTTTTTTAATCTCGTCGGCCAACTTTTTAAAAAGCGGCATTAGCGCTGTTCTGACTTTTCCTTCCAACTCGTCCTCTCTTAAACCGTAGGCCTGGCGGTAACTCTCGGCTACCCCGGGCTCCAAACCTAAAGAAAGACTAATCGCCCGGGTAAAGGCGTTGCCGCCAATCGAAACGGTTCTGGTCAAAAAAACATTGCCTTCTCTGCTGACTGTCAAGCCCGAATAGCGAGAACCTACATCTAAGATTAAGGCCGGCGTTTTACCAAAGGAAAAAATTCTGGCCAGGGAAACGGCCGGAGTCTCCAGAGCAATCGGAGTGATCCCCGCCATTTTGGCTACCTTTAAATACTTTTCCACCGTCCTTTTAAGGGCGGCCAAGACAAAAACTAAAACATGGCCGTCCTCACCCCTTTCAACAGTCTCGCAATCCATGTAGACTTTACTCAAGGGGTGGGGAATAAAAGTTTCCGCCTCAAACTCCAAAGCCGTCCGGATTTCCTCATCCTTCATCGGAGGAAACCACTTAAGCCGGCTAATTACCGAATCTTCGGGCAAACCAAGCACAGCGCTTTTAGTCCTGATTTTCAACTCGGAAAGCAAACTCTTAATCGCAGTCGCCGTTTCTGCCCAGTCCTTCTCTGTCTCGCTTCTAATCCCGGGATAAGGCGCCTTGTTCTCCCCTAAAGAAACCAGTCTCAGGGTTTTTTTTCTTACTAACTGGGCTACTTTTATCGATGAGGTACCAATATCAATACCAAAAAAATCCATTTTTATTTAGAATCATTCTAACACCCCAACTGTTAATTAAGCAAGAAATTCTTTGGCGGTTAACTACCCGAAATCCCGGTAGTAAAAACAGAGTGGAACAATACTGGCAGCGGCATCGGCCAGCTGCGGAAAGCTTTAACTTTCCTGCTTATCTTCTCCTCGGTATTTTGAGTAATCGCGCCGGTGGAAGTAACCTCATATCCCTGAATAGGTAAAGGAGAAAGACCCAAAACACCGATTCTCGTTTCCTGATAGAAAGGCTTAACCACTAAAAACAAGGGTGTCCCGGCAGTCAAATCAATCGTGCCACTTAAACCTAAATCAACACAGCCTGGTCCGATCAACGAGCCAAAGTGATTGCCGTCATCATCGCCTCCGGTAGAATTTCTTCTTTCATCGTCAGGTTCAAAAGTGAAACGGCGAACTCCGTAACTGCCTCCTGAGTTATAAAAATAGACCGCCTCTAAAGCGGCGTTGTTTTCCCAGCAAAGATCAACACTGCCGCCGGAATAACCGCTGGTCTCATCAAAATCACCGTTGGCGTCATGGTCTCTCAGCCAGATGAGAGCAATTTCCCCCGGCTGAAAAGACTGCGAATAACTGAACTGGTCTGCCCTCCCGACCGCCGTCGAATCAATCGTCACTTGATCAACCCCCAAGTCTTCAGCCAGCTCTGAAATATTAATATCTGAGGTGGCGCCGCCTTCTCTGATTACTCTCAAAGCTTCTTCAATCCCTGCTTCCGCGGCAGAAAAAGCGCGGGTTGACTCCTGGTTTTGTTCACTAATCCTCAAATCGGTCAAGACTCTCTCTGACATTGACAATCCCAGGGCTAACGCTGTCGCCATTACCGTTAAAATAATCAGAGCCACTTGCCCTGAAGACGGGTGAGAACAAAAAGTTTTTGATTTGATCATTGGTTGGTTCCCGATCATGGTCTTACCTCCTGCCAGTCAGTTAAAGATTCGGTAATCCTGCCGTCTTTAAGAATCGACACCAGCAAATCAGGCCTGAATCTAAAAATTATTGCCGGATTAAGACTATTCCCTGCCATTCCGCCGCCCAAGTCGCGGTTATTGATCACCGATCCGGCGCTGTTGCCGTCGGCATCGGCAATATAAGCTCCTTCCATTATCAATTGAGACTCGCTCTGGTCCGGGTCTCCCGCCGCCTGAATTGATCCGTCGGCAATAAAGATTCCCTCAACCTGAACCACGTTTCTATCAATAACAATATCTCCGGAAACAACCACCAAAGCTGCCCCGTCAGGTTGGACCTCCAAGTCCCGGTCTATGGTCAAGTTCCCGTTTATCAGCTTAATTTCCGTTTCGCCGCCGGCAACTGTGCCGTCACTAAGTCCGTTAATAGCAGAAAGATTTTGGTTGCCGTTAAGAATGTCGCCCGGGGCTGCATCCGCGCCGGCTAAACTCAAAATGTAATTATAACCGCGGCCCATCGGTCTCCAAAGATTACTGCTTAAAACCTGCCAGTCGTTGGGGTTGCCTACCGCCAGGCCACTGCCGTAAGAAATGGCGCTGCCGGCGGAAACTACTCCTTCTTCCAAAAATCCGAAAGAAGGATCATTAGAAGCAATAAAAGGCAAGCAGTCGCCGCCGCCGGCAAAGTCATTGGCGCAAGTAACCGGAATCGGGTTATTTATTGATGAATAAGCGACCACATCGCCGCCGAAAACCAGAATCCAAGGTTCTCCGGCGCCGGACATGCCAAAATTAATTGTTGTTTGGTAATAAGGCGCCGTTGCCGGAATCACCAGCACACTACCAGTCGAGCCGGATTGGCAAAGCCCGTTGCAACCGGTTAAGTCGGCAACATCATTAAAATATCCGGGATAAGTTAAAGTATATTGGCAGTTGGAATTATACGGAAGAGTAGTTGAATAAGAACCGTTTGAATCAGTTGTTTCGGTAACCGCGCCGTCAACGCCGCAGTCAAAATCAACTGTCACTGAAGCCATCGGAGGCGCCACTGCCGGATCTAAATCAGCACAGGTAGTGTCGGGGAAGATCGATGTTACATCATAAACGGTACCATCAGTTAAAACCTGGTCGCCATTCCAAATGTCCAAATCTCCCATTAAATCCCAGCCATCGGACGCATCGGCCCAGTCGGTAGAATACAAATAAAGATTATAATTGCCGTAATCGGCGGTTGAAAAGGAAGAAAAGTCTAAGACGAAACTTAAACTTAAATCGCCTCCGTCGATGGCGCTGACCGAACTGTCAATCAGGGAAATATTATGACCGTAATCAACGAAACTGATAGTATTGGAACCGGATTCGTTGTCGGTATAAGTAAGCAGAGCCAGCGGATCAGAGGCTTCGCCAAACCTAACCTGGGCAAACCTAACATCATGATCTCGTCCAGGAACTGCTTGCTGGGGGTCAAGATCCCGATACACGGCGGTAAAGCTCACTTCCGGCCCGAAGTGGTCAATGCAAATGTCCCCGCTATTCGGCGTTAAAGAAACGTTTACCGGAAAACTATTGGTCGGAGTAGCTGTCGGCGTCAACGTTGAAGTCGGCGTCGGAGTTGGCGTCAGAGTTGGCGTCGGAGTAGGGGTGGGGGTAGGGGTGGGGGTAGGGGTTCCTGTCAGTGTCGGGGTCGGCGGCAAACTACAGTAAAAATCAAACCCGTAAACGGCGTCGCTCCAACAGCCGTTTGTCCCCCGGGAATGGACCCACCAGCGGTACCAGTGGCCCGGAGTACTGGTAAAAGTGCGGGAAACCCCTGATTGGTCCCGGCAAAAATCCCCGGCCGGGGAAGAACAACTGCCATCCCAACCATCAGTCATGTCATCCACTCTCAGAGAATAAGTCGCTCCGGAAACCGGGCTCCAGGAAACGGTCGCCGAATTTCCCGGAGAAGGGCAAGATCCAGTTAACCCGGTTGGGGGGGGAGGACAGGTAGGGGTGGGAATCGGGGTAACAGTCGGAGTTAGAACGGTAACCATGCAGCTGTTTTCGCTACCTATCCCGCAACTGTTTCCGGCATGAACCCACATAGAATAGGTATGACCGGCGGTGAAGGTAAACGGGTAACTGGTTCCTGGATAGTTATCCTGATAAACATCGAGAGGGCCTACCCAGCCATCATCCCAATCATCAACGCGCAGCCAATAACCGGTTGCTCCAGGAACTGATTCCCAACTAACCTGGGTATAAGTACTGGCCGGGTAAAATGATCCACAGGGTGACATCCAAGCCGGTGGCCGAAGAATCGGACAAACCGTCGGCGTTGGCGTTGGTATCGGGGTCGGAGTTAGTGTCGGCGTTGGCGTTGGTGTTAGGGTCGGAGTTAGTGTCGGCGTTGGCGTTGGTGTTAGGGTGGGGGTTGGCGCCAGACAGATAAATCCCGGAGCCTGGGATGAAAACACCCGGACATTGCAATCAGCATTTGCTGAGCCTACATCCCAATTCGAATAAAACAAGCTCGGTTGCACAGTTTCTGTCTGACATACCCTGCCACCACTGGGAGTAAGAGCCTTACAGGTCCAGATATCATATGGGTCAGCCCCAGGTGGCGGCACATAAAGCGGGTTATTCGATGAATTGACCCTTAAATTATATTTAGGCGCGCCAGTATCATCCCAGCAAAAGGCAGCAGATGTCCCTTCCGCCGCACAGGTCACCGTCAGGTTGGTTGGTGCTGTAAGAGGAGGGAGAGTGGGCGTCGGGGTTTTCGTCGGCTCACCGGGCTTCGGCGTATTCGTCGGCGTATTTGTCGGCCCCGAAGGATTGGTGGGTGTTGGAGTAGGAACGGGAGTCGAGGTAGAAGTCGCACACTTAGGACAACTTTTTAAGTTGCTGCAATTAGTACAGCGGACCTTACAGTCCGGACCGCAGGAATCGCCACAGCTTGGCACACAATTTCCAGCACAACTTCCGCCGGATATCCGGCAAGAGGGGTTACCCAAACTGCAAGACCCGTCTCTAACTGTACAGTTAACATGTTCTACCCCCGAACAATTTGTGCTGCAACAACTGCTGTTGTTTACACAGCCCGACGACGTGCAAACTTCACACTTACTGCAGTCACTGAGAACACCACTGTATTCGTCCAGGCACCCTGTCTCTCCGCAAGCAGCATAAATCCCCAATCCTTTCAGAAAACCAGGCAAGTTAAGAAACAAAACAAGAAAAAACAAGAAAAAAACCAGAAATCGAGGCAGTCTGTTGTTTTTGTCCACAGTTATTTTATCCTTAAGCCAGTTAGAACCAAGTCTGAAATTACCAAGGATTTAATTCCTTTTTCCAACTCAAAACTTAACCCGAAAAAAGAATTGTCGCCAAAAAGAACATCCGAAAACTGTTTTTCAAAAATCGGCTGACCGGTTTGATTGTCAAAAACAACAATGGTTTCCGGCTTACCACTACCAATATTCTTAAATTGAAGCCTCAATTTATTCGGCTCCGGAAGCAAACTTTTTCCTAATTTAATATAGTCCGATTTTATCACCGTTTCGAATAAAAATTCTGACGAAACGCTGTAATAAGTCAATTGGAAATAATTCGTTTTGCCCGGATCAGCCGATTGATTTTCAATTCTGAAAATAACACTGGGGTTATCAGCTTCAGGAAAAAGTTCTGTCCTTATGTTAAAACTGATTTCGAAATCACCAGCTATTTTCGGCCAAGAAGAGGGGTCATCGTTTTTAACTAACAACCAATTTGCCTCCTGAAGACCAGAAATGGTTATGGAGCTTCCGTCTTGACTAATTTCAACATCGGAAACTAACCAGCCGGACCAGCTAAAAAAATCTTTAATAACTGAAAGCTGAAGTTGTGTTTTGGCAGGAATAAATTTTTGCGTCGGCAAAGGTTTTTCGGTTTTTTCTTTTCCGGTTTCGGTTACACCGGACATAAGATTTTTTATTTTCGGGCCGAATTTGAACCAGAGAATCACGACACCAAGGATAAGGAAAATTACAAGGAAAAAAGGAAAAATAAAGAGCAAGATGTTCTTCTTCATCGTTCTAACCTGATTTAACCGCCCCGACGGCAGTCATCCTTCGGGGATGGGTTTTCGATAAACTAAATACAATCCGTTATCGGGATCTAAAACAAGACTATCACATAAAACAAAGTTATTGCAAGAGGAAGCAAACAGAGACAGTTAAATAACAAGAGGTTATCCGCTGGGCTTACGAATGTCCCGGCAGGCAGAAATATTCTTTTATGGAAACACTCTTTCCCTGACAGAGTCAGGAACACTTATGGAAGGAACGGCGGACCGATTATCAAACTCATACCGCTAAACACATCCTGCCAGTGGGGAAAATCTCTTCGCCAAGATTGGCTTCCGTCCAGAGATGTTTGATTTTTTCATCAAGACAATAACGGTCAAAGACCGCTTCAA
>CAZWLF010000018.1:4230-10791 GCA_964634805.1 uncultured Gammaproteobacteria bacterium | reverse complement strand
TGCAAGTTTACCAAATTCAACCTAAAGGGTCAACGAGAACCCGAAATTTCCGATCATCTACTTTTTATCCCCGGGCTTACTTGTTAACTTTTGCCTCTGATGAAGATACCTTTGGGCAAAGCGGTGAGACTCGTCACGCAAAAGCTGGAGCAACCTTAAAGCCGGTGAATTTCTGGGCAATAAAATAGTCCGGTAGCCGACTTTGCCGTTTTGATTAACCTTAGGAACGACCATCTTTTCTTCTCCTTTTACTAAACCAAGCAGGCCCGCTTCTTTCAAAAGACCGGCCTTTTCCAAAACCGGAATTACCGCTTGCAACTGGGGTCTGCCGCCGTCAATCAGAAACAGCTGGGGGTAAAGCCACTCCTGATGTTTTAATCTTCTAACAATCATTTCCGCCAAAGCGGCCGGGTCATCTTGATTCGATTTTAAAATCCTGAAGCGGCGATACTGAGCCGGATTTGGCTCGCCGTTCTCCAAAACTACCATCGAACCGACAATGATTTTACTGCCTAAATTGGCAACATCGTAACCTTCAACTCTGGTTAAATAAGACGGGTCGGTTTTTTGGAATTTAATTAAAATTTTCTTTAATCCTGAAAGCCCCTGCTCGGTCCGAAGGGAGCTTCCCGTTAACCTTCTCGGAGAAAAGATCAGCTGTTCCAAATAAAAGATTTGTTTTTTGACCTCCGCCGCCTGTTCAAATTTTAATTCTCCGGCCAAGGCTTTCATTCCTTTGTTTAATTTTTTAAGCAAAGTTTCGGACTTACCGGAAAAAAACAGGATGATACTATTAATATTCCTGCGGTAAGTTTCGGGGCTGATAATTCCCGGACCAGGACATAGGCCAATTTGGTAGTAAAGACAAGGTCTTTTCCTGCCTGTTTTACACGAGCAGTAAGGGAAAATCTTTCTTACCCACCTTAAAATCTGTTTTAAGGTTCCCGAAGAAGGGAAGGGACCAGCCCAAAAAAGCAAGTTTTCCAATTCCGGTCTTCTGACCACTTTAACTTTAGGGTATTCCTCTTTGGTAACCCCGAAATAAAGATGCCGCTTGCCGTCCTTTAGGGAAACATTATATTTTGACCGGTACTGTTTAATTAATTTCGCTTCCAGAATTACCGCCTGGATGTCAGAATTAACTTCAACAAAGCTTAAGTTTTCAGCCTGGTCCAGCATCGCCCGGGTTTTCAGAGTTAAGGAAGTTTTTTGGAAATATTGTTTAATCCTGGTTCTTAAACTAATCGCTTTACCAACATACAAAACCCTTTGGTTTTTATCTTTAAAAAAATAAACTCCCGGCTTTTGGGGAATTTTTTTAAAATCTACTTTTCCTGATAAATTCATATCAAAGATCAGATAAATCTTCCGGTAACCGAGTTTTTGTTTTTCCTGATCTGTTCCGGCGTTCCGGAAGCAATCAGATAGCCGCCCTTTTCTCCGCCTTCCGGACCCAATTCAATAACCCAGTCCGCTTGTTTAATCATTTCCGGATTGTGTTCGATTACTACCACCGTGTGACCGGCGTCGACTAATTTTCTCAAAACCGTTAATAGTTTTTCTAAGTCGGCAAAATGAAGCCCTGTAGTCGGTTCGTCCAGCAAATAAACCGTGTGTTTACTGCTTCTTTTAACCAACTCCCTAGCTAATTTTAACCGCTGGGATTCCCCGCCGGAAAGGGTCGGTGAAATCTGACCCAACTCCAAATAACCCAAGCCTATTTCCTTCAGCAAGGCTAATTTCGGAAAGATCCTTCTGTGGCTGCCAAAAAATTCAGACGCTTCATCTACTGTCATTTTTAAAACATCAGCAATACTTTTATCTTTATAATCAACATCCAAAACCGATTCTTTAAACCTGGTGCCGTTGCACTCCTCGCAAGCAACCCAAACATCCGGCAAAAACTCCATTTTAACTTGGATCGCTCCCTGACCCTGACAGCGGGGACAGCGGCCGCCTTCAACGTTAAAAGAAAACTGGCTTTTGGTAAAACCGCGGATTTTGGCCTCTTTAGTCAAAGCAAAAAGGTCGCGAATATCATCAAAAACACCGACGTAAGTGGCCGGATTGCTTCTTGAGGTCTTGCCGATCGGCGACTGGTCTACCACCAGGGTCCTTTTAATCTCCCTGCCGCCTTCGATTGAACTATAATCACCGCTGGTTCGGTAAAAGTGTCCGTAGATCGATTTTGATAGCGCCGGGTAAAGAGTCTCTTCGATCAAGGTAGACTTGCCTGATCCGGAAACACCGGCGACCACAGTTAATCTGTTTAGGGGAAACTTAACCGTCAAGTTTTTAAGATTATATTGCCGGCAGCCGGTCAAGGTCAGCCACTCTTTAAAAACAGCTTCTTTATTTTTAGTCCGCTTTACTTTTTTTCTGCCGCTAAGATAAGCCGCCGTCAAAGACCTGATATTTTTTTTAAACGATTCGGGAGGGGCGGCGAGAACAACTTTTCCACCCTCTTTGCCGGCGCCGGGCCCAAATTCAACTAAATAATCAGCGCTTTCCAAAACAGACTGGTCGTGCTCAACCACAATCACCGTATTGCCCAAGTCCCGAAGGTCCTCTAAGGTACCGATTAGCCTTTTGGTGTCTCTGGGGTGAAGGCCAACCGTAGGTTCGTCTAAAATATATAAGACCCCGGTCAAACCTGTTCCCAACTGACTGGCCAGCCTGATCCTCTGCGCCTCGCCGGTAGAAAGAGAGGTAGCGTCCCGAGACAGGGATAAGTAATTTACCCCGACAGCAACCAAAAAATTAATTCTGGACTCAATCTCCCGAATAATTATCTCAACCACCTCTTTTTGGGAAACGTCTTCTATCCTGGCTGACAAATCGGAAATCCAATCGGAAAAATCTTCCAACGATAACTCAGAAACTTGTGAGATATTCTTGCCGTCAATCAGCACCGAAAGCGCTTCCTTGTTTAACCTGCCCCCAAGACAGTCAGGACAAGTTTCTCTAATCATTAAGCTCTCCAGTTTCTTCCTGATAAAACTTGATTCTGTCTGGAAAAACTGGGCTTCAATTCTCTGTGATTGGTGGTAGGAAACTCGGTTGGGATCAACTTTTAAAATCGACCCCAAACCCCGACAGCGAGGACAGGCGCCTAAGGGAGAATTAAAAGAGAACAGCCGGGGTAGAATCGGAGGTAAGGAGATTCTGCAGACCGGACAGCTGAATCTTCTGGAAAAAAACTGATCTGTCGTTTTTTTAGGTTTTTCCGGGAAATCAAAACCAACATCTTCCACCTTTGACAAGAGAACCAACCCTTCCGAAAGCTCAAAAGCCATTTCCACCGAGTCGGTCAACCGGCCCAAAAATTCCTTTTGGTCTTTTGGAATCGTCGATAAATTAATCTTATCGATTACTAAATCAATGTTGTGGCGATTAGTTCTGATTAAAAAAATATCTTCGTTTAAATCGAAGAATTGGCCGTCGATTCTTGCCTTTCGAAAACCTTTATTTAATAAGTTTTTAAAAAGTTTGGTAAACTCGCCCCTTTTATCCCGGACCACCGGTGACATAATTAAAAACCGGGCTCTGCCCTCGGCGGCAATTAATCCGGTCGCTTGTTCTAAAATTTGCTTGGCCGCCTGAAGCGGAGTTTGCCGTTCAATCGGCCGACCGCAGGAAGGGCAAACCGGATTGCCTGCCTTGGCAAAAAGAAGCCTAAGGTAATCATAAACTTCCGTCACCGTGCCTACAGTAGAACGGGGATTGTGGGACAAGCCCTTTTGATCAATAGCAATTGCCGGCGAAAGACCTTTGATTTGATCAATGTCCGGCTTAGGAGCAATTCCCAAAAACTGCCTGGCATAAGTTGAAAGAGACTCAACATATCTTCTTTGGCCCTCGGCATAAAGAGTATCAAAAGCCAAAGAAGATTTCCCCGACCCGGAAACACCGCAAAAAACCACTAATTTGTTTTTGGGAATCGACAAGTCAATGCTCTGCAGATTGTGTTCTCTGGCGCCCTTGATAACAATTTCATCCCGTTCCGTCATAGGGAGTATTTTACACTAAACCAGAAGACGAGCGATCAAGGCAGAAAGGAAACTCCCGGGTTTTACTTAGGTGTCAACCTAACCCACCCCGGGGGTGTGAAGAAAGCCGTCTGCTTTTCCCGGGGTGTCAAGGGCAAGACACCCCGGGGGTGTATCGACCGCCACGTTCTGAGGAATTCCGATGACGAAAAATCCAGCAGAGCGCGTCTTCTTAACCTGCCATAAGGGTGTGAAGCGAAAAAATATCTTCGGATTCGATCCCGGATCGAAAGGCTTCAAACGATCCTGGGTCGCGACCTCCGTCATTTAACCGCTCATTTCAACGACCGTACCAATGAGCGGTCATTTTTCCCACCATTGGGGTATTGATCCTGAGGCTTTGTCGAAGGAGAAGAGTCCCTTATTTATGTATCCGGGGGGGTTAATTTCCTGCCGCTGGGGGCGCGTTCTGATTGGTAGAAAAAAGAGGGCTTTTGATTGGTTGATTAGTTTCTACCGGAGTGTCCGTAATCTCCGGCAGATCAATTTCATTCATTCTGAAAGGAACCCTTCCTTCCGGATCAGGCTTGAAATTTACCCATCGGGTGTTATCGTTTTCAATTTGCCAAATTTTGGTTACAGGATTAAATCTCTTGTTATAACTGTACCGATGAGTACTTCTTTTGTTGGCGGATTCTATAAAAACCGGAAATCCTTCAAAATGGTAAAAATCGGGACTAAAATTGGTGACCGTTCTCTTACTGGCAGAGTCACATACTTTGGTAAGATCCCAAAGGATATTGGAAAGCTCTTTATCTGCCTTTTCTACCGGCAAACCGATTTCTTTAGCCTCGTCGTAAAGTATCGGAAAAGCGTGCAACGGATAATCATTAACCAAATGCTTGGCGATTCTCTCGATTTCCTTGTCGTCTTTAAAAGACCCTGGGTGCATTTTCATCATTTTTCGGGCAATTAATTCACTGCCGGAAGAATAGCGGTCAATTTCTCCCAAGGCCATTGGGTGAAGATACCTAAATAGTGTCCGGTATGGTCCCTCGTTCTTCCCTTTTTCGTCGCTGACATCACCCTCTTCTCTTAAAAACTTCAAAACCCTTTTTACTTGATCGACAGAAACAGCAATTGGCTGATTTCCATTACCTTTTGGATTAAGGGGATGGGTCAAGGCGCTGTCAATAGCAGTTAAGTATCCTGCCGGAGACATAATGATTTTATCGGCCGATAAGGCCAAAACTGTAGCAGCGCTAGCACAGCGGGAAGCAACAATGATTTGCAAATTTTTACAATACTCCCTGATAATGGTGGCCATTCTTAGGGAAGCGGCACTTTCCCCGCCGCTGCTGATCAGTACCATTGAAATAGTTTCCTGCTCGCCGATTTCTTTGAGGTGGTCAAAAAATAAATCCGGATGTGTCTGGGCAATAAAACTCTCAAGCGCGGTGTAATAGCAGATAACCTTGGTTTTTAATTTTTCTTCCAGATAGGAAATTATATCGTGGCTTCTCTTTAAATTAAGATTAGGCAGTTTTATTTTAACGGGAGGGGGCCGATTTTTAATGGCGGGTTCTGGTCTTGCCATTGGGGTAGTTTGATTGGGCAATTGGTTCTGACTTTGACTGTCTGCCGGCTGAAAAGAATTTGGTTGGTCCATTTTTGTTTTTAGCAAAGTTAATAAACTCGCTTATAATTTAAAATAATACTTCCCCATAGCGAATCCAAGAGCATATTTTTATACCACCCGGGGGTGTAAAAGCGTAAAATACAATCTCCCAACGTTAATTTATTAATCCAGCCACTCTTCTAATTTTTTGATCTGGTCCCGGACTTTTGCCGCCGCTTCAAACTCCAAGGCGGCCGCTAATTCTCCCATTTTCCTTTTTAAAACCCTGATTTCAAAACTGATATCCTTTGGCGTCATTGACTCCGGATCGGAAAAAAGATCTCCTTTGCCAAATTTGTTCTTTTTAAAACCGCTCCTAACAATCCCTTTTCTGATCGGCTTTTTTATTGTCTTAGGAGTGATTTTATACTTCTTATTATAATCCAATTGGATCCGGCGTCTTCTTTCCACCTCGGCAATCGCTTCAACCATGGCATTAGTCCTCTCGTCAGCGTAGAGGATCACTTCGCCGGCGGAATTTCTGGCCGCCCGACCCATAGTTTGGATTAAAGAAGTTTTTGAGCGCAAAAAACCGCGGCTGTCGGCGTCCAAAATCGCCACTAAAGAAACCTCAGGCAAGTCAAGCCCTTCCCTTAAAAGATTAACCCCGACAATGACATCATATTTGCCCCGCCGTAAATCGGCTAAAATCTTAACTCTTTCTAAGGCGGCAACATCGGCGTGAAGATAATGGATCAAAATTTCCTTTCCCTGGGTATTTTTAGTGTCAGACAAATAAACGGAAAGGTCTTCCGCCAGTCTTTTGGTTAAAGTAGTCACCAAAACTCTTTCTTTTTTCTTTTTCCTTTTTAAAATTTCTTTAATTAAATCCTGAACCTGATCCCCGGTCGGCCGGACCGCCACTTCCGGCTCAGTCAGCCCGGTCGGCCGGAC
>CAZWLF010000018.1:0-4130 GCA_964634805.1 uncultured Gammaproteobacteria bacterium | reverse complement strand
CCCGGTCGGCCGGACCGCCACTTCCGGCTCAGTCAGCCCGGTCGGCCGGACTAACTGCTCCACCACTCGAAAATCCGACTTTTTGATTTCCCATTCCGCCGGAGTGGCGGAAATATAAACCGTTTGGGGAACTAAATCCAAAAACTCCGGCAGTTTCATCGGCCGGTTGTCTAAACAGGCCGGCAATCTGAAGCCAAAATCAATTAAAGTTTGTTTTCTTGATTTATCGCCTAAGTACATACCCCGGATTTGAGGAACAGTAATATGTGATTCGTCAATGACCACTAAAAAATCATCGCCAAAAGCGTGCTTATAAAAATCTATTAAAGTATTGGGTGGATCGCCCGGACTGCGGTTGTCGAAATAACGGGAATAATTTTCAATTCCGCTGACATAACCGACCTCATGGATCATTTCCAAATCGTAATTGACTCTTTGTTCCAATCTTTGCGCTTCTAACAACTGGCCTTCTTTTTTCAGCTCGGCTAATCTTTTGTTTAAGTCTTTTTCAATTTGGGTAAAAGCCTGACCCAAAACATCCGGATCGGCAATATAGTGTTTAGCCGGATAAACAAAGAACGATTGTTCTTCGATTTTTTGGTCGGAGAAAAGTTTTTTCAAAGACAAACCGATAATCTCGCCTTCGGAAAACTCCACTTCCAAAATTTCCTCTTTATAGGCCAAACCGATTTCGACCAAATCTCCCCGGCGCCTAAAAACGCCCCGGCCCACTTCCCAGCGGTTATTTTCATAAAAAAGATCAACCAATTTCCGGGCTAATTCTTTTTGACTGATTTTTTGGCCCACCTTCAGCTCTAAAATATTCCGGGAATATTCTACCGGCGAACCGATGTTATAGATACAGGAAACCGAAGCGACGATAATCACGTCTTTTCTTGAAGAAAGCAGGCTGGTCGCCTCCAGCCTCAGCCTATCGATTTCCTCGTTGACATCAGTTTCTTTGGCAATATATGTGTCGGTTTGGGGAATATAAGCTTCGGGCAAATAATAGTCGTAATAAGAGATGAAAAAGCCAACCCCGTTTTTCGGGAAAAATTCGCGGAATTCCTGGTAAAGCTGAGCGGCCAAAGTTTTATTATGGGAAATCACCAAAGTCGGTTTTTGAACATTTTCGATCAGATTGGCAATAGTGTAAGTTTTCCCCGATCCGGTAACGCCTAACAAAACCTGATGGGGCAAATTGTCTTTGACCCCTTTAGTCAGCTTTTCAATTGCCTGGGGCTGGTCCCCGGTGGGCGAATAAGGCGCTTTCAGTTTAAATTCCACCACTTCGTATTTTACCAATAACTGTCTTTTTTGGAAAAGATGGCCTTGTCTTGTCGAAGATTAACTCTCCGATCCCGGATCGAAAGACCTGAAACAATCCGGGATCGAATAAATACTTCTCGACTCCGCTCGAAGAATAAAATTGTTATTGTTCGAGCCCCTCGACCGGCTCGGGACTAAAAGCCTGTCGAGAACCAGCCCCATCGACTCTTCTCGACTCCGCTGCGCTTCGCTCGAAGGATAAAATTGTTATTGTTCGAGCTTGTCGAGAACTAACTCTAAAGTGGAATCTGCCTAACACCCCGGGGGTGGTTTTCACCCAAGCTCAGGGTATAAACTCCCGACAAGTTCAACAACGGCCGTATCAAACCACCCAGGACGAAAGGTTTGCAAGAACTACCCTTCTTGTGTTTATTGTTCGAGCCTGTCGAGAACTATCTTCTGAGAATTCTTCTCGACTCCGCTCGAAGAATAAAATTGTCACGGTCAACACCCCCGGGGTGAAATCTTCAGACACCCCGGGGGTGGTTTTCACCCAAGCTCAGGGTATAAACTACACGATGGGCTTGCACCCGCGGTATTTAAATCCGCCTGGTCCGTTCCGACACAATGCCGGAACGTCGTTTGGTATCGCTTCATCCTTAGGGGCTGGCATCTGGGGTTTTCGCTATCTTGGAATAAAATCAACTGTCTTTGGCTTTGGAGATTGTAGTTTGAAATTAGAATCAACCTCTTCTTTGTCTGAGTCCGCGGACTAAATCACCTACATCCTCTTGAAAAAGAGGCGCCGTCTCGCAAAAACCATGCGACAGAGAAAACTAAAACCTATATAAACTGCGTCCTGTCACTATCGCCCGGACTTTCTTACCGGTCTCGCGACCTATCAAAAGTGTTTCCTCTCCCTATCCAAGATTTAAGTTTTCTCCCGGTAATATTATCCGGTCAAGTTGGTTAATTGACATATCAAACTATAGAGCACGGTCATTCCACACCATCAAAAAAGAGGCTCACCTCATCCTTCTGGCATAAGATTGACCGACCCTTCCTAATACCCTCTGGGGCAATCCCTTAATGGATTTCGGAGCGGTTTTCTCCAATGCTGCCCCGGTTAAAGCAACACCTTTTGGTGTAAGAAAACCAGCAAAAGTACTCGACTGATCACGGATTCCCCCTGTCAATGGGTCTCTCTGCTGATAAGACCCGCTACTCCAACCGGCCGGCCGTATTCTCCAAATTATAGCCGTTTTAGCTCCCCGGCCGTTTCTTTCTAACGGAACTAATTCCATAACCTTCCCCCCCCTATCAGATACTTTCACTATTTTCCCCAGGCTACCTTCATCATTCTCTGGAAACAATCTATCTATTATTCCCATATCAATCTGTTTATAATATTTAACTTTGAGGTATTATAAGACAATCCCGCTCGGTTTTCAACACACTTATTCTGCTTTAATTTCCTCATCATCGTTCGAGTTTATCGAGAACCATCTTCTGAGAATTCTTCTCGACTTCGCTGCGCTTCGCTCGAAGGATAAAAACAACCAGAGTCAACACTCCCGGGGTGAAATCTTCAGACACCCCGGGGGTGAATTGTCGAACCGCCTTACGATTATAACCCGCTCGAAAGATAAAGGTTATTTACCATTAGTTTATCGAGAACCATCACCCTCTGAAATCTTCTCGACTCCGCTATGCTTCGCTCGAAGAATAACTGAATGTTAAAATAACCTGATGATTGAAATAGTCACCTTAACCATCGGAGAATTAGAGACCAACTGCTACTTGGTCTTCGACCCGGAAACCAAAGAAACAATTATTATTGATCCGGCAGACGAGGCCAATTTTATTATTGAAAAAATAATCGCTTTGGCATTAAAACCAAAAATCATCGCCGCCACTCACGGCCACTTCGACCATATTTTGGCCGCCAACGAACTGCAAATGGCCTTTGAAATCCCTTTTCTGATCCACAAAAAAGACGAGAAGATAGTCAAACAACTGGCCAAATCCGCCCAGTGGTGGCTGAAAAGAGAAATAATTGAACTGCCCCCTGAAATAAACGGCTATCTGGAAGAAGATTCCCTAATTCATTTTGGCCGGCAAATCTTAAGAGCAACCCACTTGCCCGGACACACCCCGGGAAGCATCGCCTTTTATAATACAGAAAACAAAACTTGTTTTGCCGGAGACGTCCTTTTTGAAAACGGAGTCGGCAGGAGCGATTTTTCCTATAGTTCTGGAAAAGAACTTAAAAAATCAATAGAAAAAATCGGGGTAAAAATCCCCGGTTTCACTATTTACCCCGGCCACGGACAACCGTTTCAACTATAACTCACTGGTAATGGCTCTTTACCTGATACAAAAAGTACAAGCCCACTCCGGTTATTAGAATAACACTGCCGGAGAAGTAAAAAATTCCGGTGATAATATTTAAAAGCGAACACCAATAAAGCAGGCGCCAGCCCTTTTTAGCTTTCTTGAATAAAAAAGAAACTGCCGTTAACTCCAGAGCCACCTGAACGATACTGACAACGACATTAACCAAAGCTCGGGTCATAGTTCCCTGCACCGTTCCAAAATGCCAGGCATTCATTCTGAAAGAATCAAGAAAGTTAAGCAGACCAGGAATGGCTAAAACACCGAAAACCAAAGCCAGCCACGGAAGCGCTTTAACCAGCCACTCCTGCCACTTTTTAGGCAAAGCCGGAGCCTTTTTAACAAACAAGTCCTCGAAAAAGTTATCTAATTTTTTCAGAAAATCTTCCATAAAACTAAATCACCTCCTTCTTTGAACCAGTTTCAAAACTACCTATTGTCGTCATCCTGAACTTGATTCAGGATCT
>CAZWLF010000017.1:0-10836 GCA_964634805.1 uncultured Gammaproteobacteria bacterium | reverse complement strand
TCTATATAGATTCCGGGTCAAGCCCGGAATGACAGAAAGAACCCCGGGTCGCAACGAGCCCAGTGCGGCACCGCGCAACAATAGTGATCCGACGTCGTTAAGCCCGGAATGACGTTTAGATAAGGTTTTAAAACAAGTTCCATTAAACATTAGTTATTCAAGATTTACGATTTATGATTTTAGGGAAATTTAATTAGCAGTTTGGCAATATGACAATTCAACAATAGGGTAATTTAATATTTATTTTTCGAGCGAGTCTGCAAGTCGAGAAACTCTCCGAAATAACCGCTAACCAAAAGGCAAAGAGTATCAAAACCCCCTTAAATCCAGCTTGAATCTGAATCAATAATAACATAATTGGATCAACTGTTTTCCCGCTCAACCCCAAGTTGAAGCTAAAGGTCCTATAGTGTAAAATAGGCTTGTATGGGAAAAGACGAATTAACGACTAGTTATCTAGGTGCTGGTATATGCTTGGCGGAATCGGTGGTTGATGCGGCCTTTAAATTAACTGGCCGGAATCCGAAACAAAGAGAGTTCGAGAGCAAGGCTTTAACGCCTTTGTGGTCAACCGGATAAAAAAGTAAAATGAGATAGTGTTTAAAAAAAACTTTGGCCGCGAAAAAACTTTAGTTGGAAAGCTTCTGAAAAAAAACTCGTCTGCCGTCAAAAAGTTTTTTAAAAAATACGAAAAACCGCTTTTATTCTTCATCCTCAAACGGGTCAGTAATGAGGAAGATGCCAAAGACATTCTCCAGGAAACTTTTATTTCTGCCCTGGAGGCTTTGCCCGGATTTGAATTTAGAGCTTCGCTTTTTTCCTGGCTCTGCGCTATTGCCAAACACGAAACAATTGATTTTTACCGGAAGAAAAAACTAAAGACTGTTCTCGCCTCTAAAATCCCATTTTTTGAAGAGATTGCCGACCAGGCCCTTGGACCGGAAGGAAAACATCTTAAACAAGAGCTAAAGCAGGAAATTAAAAGCGTTCTTTACCAGTTAAGCGAGGGGTATTCAAAAATCTTACGTCTTAAATATGTAGACGGACTCTCGATGAGGACGATTGCCCAGATATTAAAAATTACCGTTAAGGCCGTTGAGTCTAAATTGGGTCGGGCAAAAAACAGGTTTAAAGAACTATGGCAAAGAAAGGAATTGGCAACTCTTGCAAAAGAATATTTAAAATCACCGGGTTAATCGCCCTAAGGGAATCGTGGCTTCTTTTTAAAAATAGTTTAGGCCTGGTTTACCATCCCTTCCCTACTTTGCGGCAGATCAGGAGGGAACACGACCTTTCCCAAACATTTTTAATCATCTCCCTCATCTCTACTCCCTTAATTACCAGTCTTTTTTTAACCACAATCCTTTTCTTGGCTTCCCGCCTTTTCCGTTTTTACCTACCCCACGAAAAAGAGTTTCTTTTGTTTTTGATCATCTTCTCCGCCTTATTCTTAATACTGAGCATCTTTTACCTATCCTACTGGAGTTCAAAAGTTGTCAAGAAAAATCATTTTAATTTTTATTGATTTTGTCAAACAATATTCAAATGGCTGGTTCTCCTGCGGCAAGATGGAATAGACTAATGAGTCGCGAGGTTGCCTATGTTGACGGAGACGGCCGTTTACACCGATCAGCCGGCAGTGGTTTTATAAATCCGTGTAGCCGCGGAGGGCCGTTGAGTAGAGAAGTTTCCATGATTAGAAGCGGCAACAATCCTCATCCTCACTCACTCGGCGAAGCAATTCAAATTGCTGATCAGAGAAGTGGAAAGTCTAACCCCTCCCAGCTTAGGCCAAGACCCAAATCTGATCCTTAAAATTCCTGAAAGATAAACTTCGACGAGGACTGATCCACTCTTGCTAAGAGCTACGGAAAGACACGGTGGACCTAAGGTTTTTACCCATGGTAAAAAACAGTTTGATTTGCCTTGAGTTCTCCGCCAGCTGGCGGACCACGGTTTTCGTTATCTTGAAATAAAAGCTAAACAAATACTTTAATAATTTAATATATTAAAGTATTTGCTCTCTCAGATCTTTATCTATCTCTCTGGTCAACTGACGCCAAGATCTACTTCCTTTCCCATAACTAGCCAACACTTTGACTAAACCATTAAGGAAACTGTCGAACCCCTTTTTAAGCATCCTATCAGAAAGAAGTCTTCTAATTAATGTTTTATGCTGATTGTTTTCCTCCAACCGATTTTTAATTTTCGAAACGGTCGCCGTGCTCAAATGAACCACTTGAAAAATATCTTGATAACTGGCCCCTTTTTCTAAAAGCAACGCGGCAACAATCCTTTTGGCTAAGACAATTTTCTCTGTTGGAGTCAGAAGGAAGCCGATTAACGTATTCGCTTTCTCTTTACTACCTGTTTTGGCAATCGCTTCAAGCAAAATATCAAAAATCTGGTTCCAAACTTCTGGCCTTAATTTCCATCGAGAAACTTGCGTCATTTTTACCTCCGTTCTTAGAATAGAATCTAAAAGTGGCCAAGTCAATCTTTGCCTTAACCCCAAACCAGCTGTTACAGCGTAGTACCAGCCTCAACCCAAAGCTCAAGGGAAATTTACTTTAATAATTTAATATATTAAAGGAATTGAGGGGAGCGAAATTCGGGAAAGCAGGATTAAAGGTTTTAGTTTTTTAGAAACAAATTCTAACTAAATCAAGCGGGCTATCACCCTTCCGGGAAGATAGTCTTCGATTATTTCTTTGATCGCCGGGCGGAGACTGTCTTGATGGAGCAGAATCTCTTTTGGAGTCATCCAGGATACTTTGGAAATTTCATTCTTAAGCCGCTTCTTTTTCTCACCGCTTAATTGAACCTGGTAGAGTATCCCCAAAGCTTTCTTGATAAGATAAATGCCCAAAAGACCTTCTATCTTAATGTTCTGATAACCGGTTTCTTCTTTCAGTTCTTTAATTAGTCTCTCTTCCGGCAACTCACCTATTTCTAAGTGGCCGGTAGGAACAGAGAGCATCCCTATTTCCTTGCCGATTGTGGAATCCGCCTTTGCTTCCTGAACCATCAATATCTTCCCCGGAAAATCAGGTGGAGACAGACCGCCCCAACTCCAACAAAAGGTTGATAATACTTTTTGCTCATTAATATTTTCTTGTTTCCAAAAAACTAACAAAGGCTCTGATTTGATCTCTGGCAGGTTGGTCTTTCAAGAAAACCAGCTCGGAGTCAAAAAATTCTTGCGCCTGTTTGGCGAATTTTCCTACCATTTTCCGGCCATAATCCAAACTGCCGTACTTTTCCATCATTCCAATCACCCATGCTACTTCCGAGCTTGTTTTTTCCTCCCTAATTTTAGCGATAATTCCATTTAGCTTTGTTTTTCCCCTGCCTTTGAAATTACGAAAAAGATGAAGCAGCATAATGGTTCTTTTGCCCTCGTAAATATCATTGCCTTGCTGTTTTTTCAAACCAGCAAAATCCGAAGTTAAGTCGAGCAGGTCATCTTGAATCTGGAAACAATAGCCCAAGTAACGGCCAAATTGGTAAATTCTATCAAGCTGGTTCTGGTCCGCTCCGGCCAAGATCGCCCCTAAACGCATCGGTCCAGCAATAGTGTAATAAACGGTTTTGCTTTCTAAAATAAACAGAATGTCTTTGTCGTTCAGGTCGGTCCGGTTCTCCCGGGTCCATTTTAGTTCAGCGGTTTGACCCAAAACGGTCCGGTCTAACATTTGCAAAAATTCATCAATCAACTTAAAAGTTCTTTCCGCTCCGATTAATTTCTGATTATCTCTCAAAATCCTCCACATGATCACGTGGAGTCCGTCTCCGGCGTTGATTGCCAACTCTTTGCCATAAATCTGATGCAAAGCCGGTTTTCCCCGGCGGGAAAGAGAATCGTCTTCAATATCATCGTGGTTTAAAATCCAGTCTTCAGAAACCTGTATTGCCGCCGCAGTTTTGATCGCTTCTCTCTCGGCAAGACCCATTGCTGAAGCAGTCAAAAGCACCAGCGCCGGCCGAATATATTTACCCTTTCTTTCCGGATACTCGGCAATAATTTTGCGGTGGAAATTGATCAATTTTTGATAACGGGAAGGAATCCGGCAAAACTCAGGAAAGTCGGTAAAAGAATCCAAATACTCCTTAATCTCCGGCCAGACCAAGTCTCTTTTTTCCTTTAAAACTTCTAAGAAGTTAATCATTTTTGAAGCAGTCCAACAATTTCCCAGCCAAAATCTTGGGCCGCCGCCGGACCGGAAGCGGTAACAATTCTGCCGTCTACTGTTACCGGTTCACCGGTAAACAAGGCGTCTTTACTGATTAGATTATCTTTCTGAGAAGAAAAAGAGGTCGCTTTCTTGCCTTTTAAAACACCGGCGTTAGCTAAAATCGAAGGGGCAATACAAATAGCCGCCAAAACCTTATCTTGTCTGAAAGCCTCTTCCGCAATCGCCAAAGCAATCGCGTCGTCAAAATAAACTGAAGCGCCGCTGCCGCCAACAAAAATAACTGCGCCATATTCGGCAACATTAACTTCAAGCAAAGTTTTTTCCACCCGCTGGACACTGCCGAGAGAACCTTTGATTTCTCCTGTCTTGGAAGAAACCACTTCTGTTTTTATTTCAGAAGCGTCCAAAACTTTCTTGGTTTCAAAAAGTTCCTCGTCGCGAAAATTTTCCGGAGCAATAATAAAGAGGGCCCTTTTTTCTTTTACCGGCATAATTGATTATACCAAAAGACTCTATTCCCAGAAGGTCAAGCCGGGCCAATGCTTTAAGAACGCGCCATTGAAATCCCAAGGTGTCAACCCGCCCGCACCACTCAATTCGGTTTTTGCGGGAGTCGGACACTCGGTCGAGAACAGCCCTTCGTTGGAGGCTTCTCGACTCCGCTCGAAGAATAATGCTTTAAAACCGCGTTTACCGTTCGAGTTTTATCGAGAACCATCTACACCCCGAAGGAATCAAGACCTATCCTGGGGAGAAGGTGAACCGACACACTTTCACAAGGTTATCCGAAGCGATCACGATCCAAGGTCAGGTTAAATTTTGATTTTTGAATTTTGATTTTTGATATTTCTATCACATTCCCATTCCGGACATACCGCCGGGCATGCCGCCGCCGGAAGGAATTTTATCTTCTTCCTTTTCAGGAAGATCAGTAACCATCACTTCGGTCGTCAGCACCATCGAACCAATACTGACCGCGTTTTCCAAAGCGCTTCTGGTTACTTTCAAAGGATCAAGAATCCCTGCCGTAATCAAAGATTCGAACTTGCCGGTTAAAGCGTTAAAGCCAAAATCAGACTTACCCTCCTCAATCGCCTCGGCAACTTTGCTGACCACATAGCCCTCATCCTTGCCGGAATTTTTGGCCAGCCAGCGCAAGGGCTGATCCAAAGCATAGCGAACGATTTCCACCCCGACTTTTTCTTCCTCATTCTCCACTTCCACTCGATCAAGAACTTTGGAAGCTCTAAGCAGAGCGATTCCGCCGCCCGGCAAAATCCCTTCCTCAACCGCCGCCTTGGTCGCTTCAACCGCGTCTTTAACTCGCTCTTGCTTTTCTTTAAGTTCCACTTCGGTAGCGGCGCCAACATTGATCACCGCCACTCCTCCTGCCAATTTAGCCAGTCTTTCCTCTAATTTTTCCCTGTCGTAATCAGAGGTAGTTCTTTTAATCTCACTTTCGATCTGGGCGATCCTTCCTTTAATCGCCGATTTGCTACCCCTACCGCCAACAACCTGGCAGTTGTCTTTATCAGCGACTACCTTATCCGCCTGGCCGCAGATATCAGCAGTAACCGACTCCAATTTTTGGCCGGTGTCTTCGGAGACAAGCGTCCCGCCGGTTAAGGCGGCGATATCTTCCAGCATTTCTTTTCTCCGGTCGCCAAATCCGGGCGCTTTGACTACTAAACAGTTGAAAGTACCTCTCAGCTTATTGACCACCAAGGTGGCCAAAGCCTCCCCTTCAATATCCTCGGCAATGATGACAAAATTTTTGCTCGTTTTAACAATATTTTCCAAAAAGGGCAATATTTCCTGAACTGAGGAAATCTTTTTGTCAGTAATCAGGATATAAGGATTCTCGATTACCGCCTCCATATTCTCGGTGTCGGTAACAAAATAGGCGGAAGAGTAACCCTGGTCAAAAGCCATTCCCTCTTTATAATCAATCTCCATTTCCAGTCCCCTGCCTTCTTCAACAGTAATTACTCCGTTTCTACCCACCTGTTTTAAAGCCTCGGCGATTTTTTGACCAATCTGTTCATCGCCGGCGGAAACAGTAGCCACGTTAACAATCTCCCGATCTCCCTTGACCTCTTTGGCCATCTTTTTCAACTCCTGAATTACCGCCAAACTGGCCTTTTCAATTCCCTTTCTGATGATCATCGGGTTAGCTCCGGCGGTAACATTTTTTAACCCCTGATTGATAATTGCCTGAGCCAAAATAGTCGAGGTGGTGGTTCCGTCACCAGCTTTATCGTTGGTCTTGGAAGCCGCCTCTTTGATCAGCTGGGCGCCCATATTTTCAAAAGGATCTTCTAAATCAATTTCTTTAGCAACACTAACTCCATCGTGGATCACGTTGGGAGCGCCCCATTTTTTATCAATGGCCACGTTTCTGCCCCTGGGGCCTAAGGTAGTTGCTACCGCCTGGGCCAAAATATTAATTCCTCTTAAAATCGCCTGTCTTGCCTTTTCCCCGAAAAGAAGTTGTTTTGCCATTTTGTCTCCTTTTTTTATTTTAAATTTTTTAAATTAGTTTAAAAGTTAAATTTTAAAATTCCTCAACTGCAAGAACGTCCTCGAATTTTACAAAAAGCAATTCTTTTTCAGAACCTTCTGGTTTGTATTCATTACCGGCCCATTTTTTGTAAACCACCAAACTCCCTTTTTCCAGTTTTTTCCAAGGTTTTATTTTTTCACCAGAGTCGGCAACCGCTGTTTCTCCCACCAAAAGCACCTTGCCTTTTAAGGGTTTTTCTTCGTGGCTTTCAGGAAGAACTATTCCCGAAGCAGTGGTCCTTTCTGCCTCTAGAGGCTCTACTAAAATATATCCGGGAGCGGGAACAAGCTTTATTTTACCCATTTTTCCTCCTTATCCTTATTTATTAATTTGTTAATCGTTGATGACAAGATTATATCACGAATTAGCAATCGAGCAAGGTGTCTGACAAGAGTTCGACAAGTATCTATTTTATCCGGCTAAGGAAAAATGTCAAGAGGAAAGACCGAAAGGCTAAACGAAAACCAGCCTGCCGGCAGGATGGTCGAGAACCAAGTCGGACTGGGTCGGGAACCTCTTTACTGTTCGAGCTTGTCGAGAACTTCTTACTGTTCGAGCTTGTCGAGAACTTCTTACTGTTCGAGCTTGTCGAGAACCATTTTTAGATAAACCCTTCTCGACTCCGCTGCGCTTCGCTCGAAGAATAAAACTTACTGTTCGAGCCTGTCGAGAACCAGCCCCACCAACTCTTCTCGGCTCGCTTTGCTCGCTCGAAGGATAAAAAGGCAAGGAAACCGCGGGTTTTACCGTTTAATCAGCCTTATACTGACTGAGAATCTGTTTGATGCCATTGATTAACGGCTCCATCGCCTTGTTTTCCCCAGTCGGCTGTTCAAAAGTATTAATCGCTGTTTCGTAGTAACTGATAATCCGGTCGTTGATACCGGCGTCTCTGGTGTAAGAGCAAAGATACCAAGATTTAGCCGTGCCTGCCTGGTCAATAAACGGTTTTACCAAAGGATCGCCCTTTAAATCCTCGGCCAAATCAATCCTGGGGTAAAGCTCCCCAAAAGACCGGATCTGGCTTTGGGCGGTATATAGTTTCTGCATCGTTTCCGCTGTTGACAAAAATTCCAAGAACTGCCATGCCTCTTCCTGATGTTGACTTTTGACCGAGACTCCCTCAACCCAAAAAGTAGCCCAGTTAATATCAGTCAGTTCCGCCTCACCCCTTTCAGCCGCCTCCCAATCGGTATCTCTTAATTTAGGCAGTTGGGGAACATTGGTAATCCCAAAGTTTAAATTCGGATTAGCTTCTAAGATATTAAAGATTCTCCAAGAAGGGCCAAAGTAAAAAGCCAATTTTTCGGCGGCGAAAGCGGCCGTTGATCTAGGCAAAGACTCATCCCAAACCCGGTCGTAATTTTTAAAACGCAAGTAATACTTAATCACATCTTCAGTCAAACTGTCCGGAGAAGCCGGATCACCGCCATTTTGATAAATCATCAAACCGATAATATCGCTCCAGTGGTCAACATTACTGATCGCCCCCAAAGCCGCTCCGGCAACGGTAATTTTCTGGTCCGGTCGGACGGTTAACTCTTTGGCTAAGTTTTCCAATCCCCACCAAGTCCTGGGCGGAGACTTATTGGCCCGGGACAAGATATCTTTATTGTAATAAAGAGCCAAGGTGTCGATCATTAAAGGCACCCCATAATAAAGACCTCTTTGTTTGATTGACTCAGAAATAATCGGGAAGTAATCAGTTTCCAGAGCCAAAGACCCGGCTAAGGATTCCGGAACCGGGGCTAACTCGTCTTTAAGCATCGGAGTCCAAGTATTGTGAAACCGGAAAAGATCCGGTCCTTCATTTCGGGAAAAAGAAGCCTGAAGCCGGGCTCGGTAATCGTCTTTATCCTGCTGAGTATAAATAATCTTAATTCCGGGGTGATCTTCTTCAAATTGGGCAATTATTCCCTGAATCACCGGCTCCGGCTCCCAAAGACCCCAGTAATTAAGAACCGCTTCCGCCTCGGGCTGGTTATTTTTTCTAAGCAAACTTAAAACGAAAAAGGAAGCGGCAATGACGGCCGCTCCGCCAAGAATCAAAAAAATCATTTTTTTACCCAGAGCAAAAGACCTGCCTGCCGGCTTTACCGAAAGCAGCTTCTGTTCAGGCAGAGAAAAACCGGAAAAACCTGCCGGTTCTTCTCGGAAAAGAGGAACTTCTTTTTTCGCTTCTTCTTTCACCTCTGTTTTCTCGGGCGGAAAAAATGCTTCTGAAGGGGCGGCTTCAACCGGTTCTGCTGTCGGAGGCGGTGATGGGGAAACCGGTTGAGGCGGTGATTCTACTTGGTCCTGAGGCTGAGAAGCCGGTTCCATTTCTGGCTCCGGCGGTCTGGCCTCCAGTTGAGGCAAATCTAAATTCGGATTATCGTCCGGCATTGGTTAGATTCTAAACTAATTAAACTAACTTAGAAATAATTGTAACAAAAACTTAATGAACTTGTTTCAAAACCTTATCTAAACGTCATTCCGGGCTCGACCCGGAATCTGCCCAGATCCTGAATCACCCCCTAGTCGTGCGACGGGGTAAAAGTTCAGGATGACGACAATAGGTAGTTTTGAAACTGGTTCAATAACAAATGACCACGTAGATTTTCACTCCCATCTCCGAAGGACTCAGAGCGATAGTTTATCGGCGATACCTTATTTATACCAGCAATTTACTTACCTGCCAAATTTTGATATTCTAAATTGATGAAGGTTTTTGCTTTTGATATCGGTCAGGAATTTTCCTTAAAAAGCGGAGGTATCCGCTCCGTCTTCCCCTCGTTCGGTAATTTATTTTCAACGATTATTTTTAATGTTTACGGCTTAGTAGGAATAGTTTTGGTTCTGCTGTTGATTTTCGGCGGAATAAACTTTATCATCGGAGCAGGAAGCCAGAATACCGCCCAGATCCAACAAGGACAAAAGGCGCTGACAATGGCGGTGGTAGGTTTTTCAGTGATTGTTCTTAGTTATTTAATTGTTCAAATTATCGAGGTACTCACCGGTGCCCAAATTTTTAACCCTGGTTTTTAAACCGGCTTTTGCCCAGTTTTTCGGCACAGTCAACCCACCCCCCGGAGTAACGGGAGGGATTTCCGGAGTAGGTACTTTTATCAACAATGTGCTTAAACTTTTGATCGTTGCCGGAGGGATTTACGCGGTTTTCAACTTAGTTCTGGCGGGGTATGAATTTATCAGCGCCGGAGGGGACAGCCAAAAAGTGACCAAGGCTTGGAACAAGATCTGGCAGACAGGTTTAGGACTTCTGATAGTAGCCGGATCATTTACCATCGCGGCGATTTTCGGAAGGATAATATTCGGCAGCGGTTATTCTATTTTGTCACCGCAAATCTATGGTCCGTAATCTAATCGTCAAACCGGTTTTAGCCCAAAGCTCTCAATCCTTAGGGGATCTAAGCGGGATCGGCCCTTTGGGGATGGAAGGCGGCGGCGACCCGGCCGGGGTTTTGAATACGATTGTTTCCAATCTGTTAGGATTTTTAACTATCTGCGGCGGAATCTGGTTTATGATTCACCTGATTCTCGCCGGATATAACTTTATCAACTCTCAGGGCGACGCTCAGAAAATCAAAGACGCTCAAAAACAAATCACTAACGCCCTTGTTGGCATTGCCGTAGTCGTCAGCGCTATTTTCCTGCTTTCGTTAGTCGGCGAACTGATGGGGGTCGAGTTCTTAAATATTGTCACCCAGATTAACAATTTAACGCCCTAAAATGCCGGCTTATGCCCAATCATTGACCAATCCCGTTTTAGATTCCTCTATCGGGGGATTAACCGGAACCGCTTTTTTTGGCCGGGCTTTGCCCTTTTTGTTCAACTGGCTGATCTTAATTGCCTTTGTCTTCTTCCTAGTCAATCTGGTTTCGGCCGGTTTAAACTGGATCCAAAGCCAGGGAGATAAAACTCAGCTGGAAACGATAAAAAGAAAGATCACCAATAATTTTATCGGGCTATTTGTAGTCTTCTCGGTTTATATTATTGTCAAACTGGTCGGCGGCGCTTTTGGTATCACCGGGCTGGAAAATTTGCAGATTACTTTGCCAACGTTGTAAGATTAAAAT